>JAYRWF010000207.1:0-7345 GCA_041918195.1 Anaerolineales bacterium | reverse complement strand
GTTCCATTGTGGGGGGCCACCCTCTCAGGTCCCCTACCCGTCATCGCCTTGGTAAGCCACTACCTTACCAACTAGCTGATGGGACGCAGGTCCCTCCTAAAGCGCCTTTCGGCTTTCCTCTCACCTCTCTAACTAGTGAGAGCTTATGCGGTATTAGCGGATCTTTCGATCCGTTATCCCCCTCTTCAGGGCAGGTCACCAACGCGTTACTCACCCGTTCGCCACTAAGACTACATCGCTGCAGTCTCCGTTCGACTTGCATGTATTAAGCACGCCGCCAGCGTTCATCCTGAGCCAGGATCAAACTCTCCGCTAATTTCTTTACTCATACCTAGCGGTATGTTTGGGTTCCTAACTTGTCTTACTCTCCAGAATTTTTCTCAGGCTTCTTACCACTCTTCAGTTGTTAAGGTCCGGCTCTAAAGGCAAGATGCAATTTTACCCATCTCGGTTCACCCTGTCAAGGGTGAAAAAACCAGGATAAATTACTCCCAACGGGAGTTTTTTCCCGGTGTACCTCGTTTGGATTGTCAAGGGTTTGCGTCGCTTCGCGAAACCCGGTTACTGCCAGAGCGAAGGCTATTATACGCCCGAAAAGGTTTCTGTCAAGCAAGTTATCTTAAAGATAACCATCAATTCTTAATATGCAAGTTTCTTTTAAGGTGAGGATCCCTTCCTTTTCTGCCTCACGACTCATTCAATCAAGAAACCAGGTATAATTGACAAATGCGTTCGTGGAATATATTTATTTCACAATTTATATTGCTCGCGTTGGGATTGGGATTGTCAGGCTGCCAGTTTTCGTCCAGACCGGAGTCTCCACCTGGTGTACTTGCCAGCCCGACTGCCACGCCAGCAACCCCGACTTTCACACCGACCCGCCCTGCTCCGCCTACGCAACAATCCACACCCAGCCCAACCATCTCAAACAAAACAGCCACCCTGCCTGCCTTCCCCACCGCCAGCGCAACGATCGTCCCTTCCCCAACTGGAGACCAGGCGGCCGGATTGATCGCCGAAGTCCTTCAACAGGCACACTGTCGTTATGGCCCAGGCACTGCTTTTCTGCACAGCGATGATCTTTACCCTGGCGATCAGGCCACTGTCGATGGACGAAACGACAGCGGAACCTGGCTGTGGATCAAGCCCGACGATATCGATCGCCACTGCTGGGCAGCAGCTTCGGTGCTTCGCTACGATGGCCAGGTTGACCTGCTGCGGGTGGTCACCTCCAAGCTTCCCTATTCCAATCTATACGGGCCTCCCCAGAATGTTCAAACCGCCCGCGATGGAGACCAGGTGATCATCGCCTGGGACCCATTACCGTTCACAGAAGACGATTTTCGCGGTTACATGCTCCAGCTTGATCTTTGCCAAGGGGGACAAATGGTGACTGCGACGATCCAGACCAATGATACCCAGCTTAGTGTGACAGATGAATTAACCTGCGGAGGAGGATCTGGGGGTAGGTTATGGGGCGTAGAAAAGCACGGATATACCCAATCCGTCGAGGTCATTTTTCCATAACGCCTACCACGGCCAATTTTACACCTGGGTTTAAGCACGAATAACTGCCAGCACCTCGTCGCGACGAAGCTCCATTTCTTCCGGCGAGAGAATGGATTCCAGGTTCAAGCGCAAGAGTGGCTCAGTATTCGAGCCGCGCAGGCTAAAATGCCAGGTAGGGTAAGAAACCGCCAGGCCATCCAAACGGTTCTGTTGGCCATCTGAATATTTGTCAGCCAGGGCTTCAATCTTTGCGCGCTGATCTGCGACAGTTGAATTGATTTCCCCAGAGATAAAATACTTGGCCTCCAGAGGGGCTAGCAATTCCGAGAGTGATATTCCACGTTTTGAGAGCAACTCCAGCAAAAGTATTGATGGAAGAATCCCTGAATCGGCATAGTAAAAATCACGGAAATAATAATGGCCAGTCACCTCACCCGCGAAGATAGCGTCTTCATCAGCCATGCGCCGCTTGATGAAGGCATGGCCAACCCGTTCCATCAACGGCACACCACCAGCCGCCCGGATCAGGTTTGGTACTGCCCAGGAGGCACGCACGTCGTAGATAATTTTGGACCCTGGCATTTTCTGAAGAAAATATTCACCCAGGATGGCAGTCAAGAAATCACCTGGAACAAAACCGCCGCGATTGTCAATTGCAAAAAAACGATCGCCGTCTCCATCGAAAGCAAAGCCAATATCGGCGCCAAGCTCAACTACCTTGCGCTGCAGTTCCGCCCGATTCTCCGGTTGGAGAGGATCCAGGCCGTGGTTGGGCAGGCTGCCATCTGGATCCAGGTAAAGTCCGGTCAGGTCGACCGGAAGCCGGGCGTAGACTTGCTTCAGGATTGGACCAACCATCCCATTTCCGGTATCAACCACCACTTTAAGCGGGCGAAGAGCTGGAAGATCAATCACCGACAGAATTCGATCAACAAACAATTCCTGGTAGTCTGCAACGACCACTTGTCCCAGGCGGGCGGCAGGGGGATAACTTTCCGTTTCGACCAGGCGGCGCAGGTCCTGGATACCAGCATCTCCACTCAGCAGATAAGGCACCTTCCGCACCATTTTAAAGCCATTGTATTGCTTAGGATTGTGCGAGGCAGTGACCATCATCCCCGGCAGGCCAGTCTCTGCACAGGCGAAATAATACTGGTCCGTACTCACCATACCAATATCGATCACATCCGCCCCCTGGTCTGTTAACCCGTTCAAAACAGCCGCACGGAGCGAAGGCCCAGATAGGCGCATATCCCGACCGACCACAACCCGATCCATCTGCACAAAGGCAGCGAAAGCACGCCCGATATGATAAGCGATATCTTCGGTTAGATCGGTTGGATAGATGCCACGGATATCGTAGGCCTTGAAAATGTTCGGATTAACGCGCATTGAAGGCATCTCCTCATGCCGGATGAGAAAAACCCAAATTAGGGGGAAACTTCTCCGGGCAAATATTAGACCAACCAGCAGCAAACCTAGATCAGATCGCTCATCAATTCCATCGGCAAGATGGCTGCACCTACGATACCCGGCCCGGTATGAACACCTAAGACGGGAGAGATGCGCAAGACTTCCTTACGGGCGATATTCAAGCGCTGGCTTAATTCCTGAGACAGATCTTCTGCTTTCTCAGCGAAACGGCCATGTAGGATGGTTACCCACAAGGGAGCATCCTGGTAGGTCTCGTGCAAGAAATCTGAGATTGACTGGATCGCGCGTGGGATAGTGCGCGCCTTGGAAACAGTGTTGTATTTGCCATCTACGTGATCAACATTGATAATTGGCTTCAAGTTTAGAAGCGCACCGGCCAGCGCCTGGACACGGCCTATGCGCCCACCACGAGCCAGGTATTCCAGAGTTTCCAGAGTATAAATCACTTCGGTTTTGGCGCGAATTTTCGTAAGGCGTTCTTGGATCGCCCCGAGGGCCCAGCCAGCCTTGTTCGCCCAGGCGGCAGCCAAAACCTGAAATCGTTCTCCACCCGAAAGTGTCAAAGTATCCCATACGGTAACATCTGCCTCTCCGGATACCTGCTCCGCGCCCAGGCGGGCTGAATTGATCGTACCGCTCAAGCCAGAAGAAATGTGGATCGACAGAATCTGGTGATCTTTCGTCGCCAGTTCCCGGTAAATCTTAGCAAATACACCGCTGGAAGGCTGGGCAGTAGTAGGGATGGCAGGTCGCATTATTTCCAGGCGGTTATAAAAGTCATCAGCCTGAATATCCGCTGAATTGATCTCGCCTTCTGGGAATTGGATCAACAAGGGCGCCTGGGTAATTTCATTTGCCTGGAGTTCGTCCATTGGCATATCGGCTGCACAATCGGTGACAATTTTCATTACGGCCTTCTTTCTGTTGATGGATTACCATATTATACCTGAGATTGCAAGCAACCGGCCTTTGAGCAAAGTAAAATGCGCACGTGAACCGATTCGTCAGTCCGAGACATTTGACCAGTGGGCTGCTCCATGTTAAACTACAAGATTGCGACGGGTCGTCGCCAGACAGGAAAATCGGACCGCTGCTATGGAACTTACTTCACCAAACACCACCAATCTTCCCTACCTGATCGTAGGGTTGGGGAACCCAGGCCGGGAGTACCGCTCTAACCGGCATAACATTGGCTTTATGCTGATTGACCGCCTGGCGGAGCGCTTGGGCGTGCGTTTCTCACGGCTGGAATCGAAAGCATTGGTTACGAAGGCAGATCACCAGGGGGCGCGCCTGATCCTGGCGAAACCGCAAACTTTCATGAATCTATCGGGGACTGCGGTTGGGTCGTTGATGCGCTTCTACAAGGTCCCACTCGAGCATTTGCTCGTCGCTTATGATGACGTTGACCTGCCTGTGGGTATTCTGCGATTGCGCCCGGATGGAGGCTCTGCCGGCCAGAAGGGAATGACATCCATTATCGAGCGGCTAGGAACACAAAACTTCGCCCGATTGCGAATTGGGATCGGCCGGCCGCCTGGGCGCATGGAAGCCGCCGACTATGTGTTGGAGGATTTTTCCAAAAGCGATCTTGAAGTCATTCAACCAGCGCTCGATCGCGGGGTCGAGGCCGTGTTCACCTTTGTAACCAGCGGCTTGAATACTGCGATGAATTTATATAATGGCTGAATCATTAGAGTATCTATTTGAATCGGTTCTTCAAACCACGAAAACGCTGGCAGAGTCGGTTCGAACCGGCTTATCACCAAAACAGCTCTTCCTGCGTCATAGCGCCAGAACGCCAGTTACCGCAGCGTTGCATGGCGCGCTTGCCGCACCGGTCTTACTGGTGACCGACCGGGCAGATCATGCCCTGGCTTTCGCCGAAGAACTCGAGCTCTGGGCTCCAAAAGCCAGCCGGTTAATATTTCCAGAACCTAATCCATTGTTTTACGAGCAGGCGTCCTGGGGAGATTCAACCCGCCGCGAGCGTTTACTAGTCCTGACCACCCTGGCAAGCTACCACATACCGGGGGCAGTCTTGCCTGAAACTCCGCCCCTGATAATTGCCCCGGCTCGCGCCTTGATGACCCGCAGCATGACTCGCCGGGAATTTCTCAGAGCCAGCCGCACCCTGCAGCGTGGCCAAATCGCACGGCTAGATGACTACCTGCGGAGTTGGTTAGGTTTAGGGTACTCAGTCGTCCAAACAGTGATTGCCCCCGGGCAGGTCGCCCGGCGAGGCGGCATTTTGGACCTGTGGCCGCATGCCGAAGCCTACCCACTCCGGCTGGATTTTTTTGGAGATGAGATTGAAACGATCCGGCGGTTTGACCCAGCGACTCAGCGAACACTTAGCGAACTGGGCGCAGCTTCTACGCGCGACCGGACTGGCGGAAAGCAACCAGAATCCAGGCGCATCCTGGTAACCCCGGCGCGCGAGTACTTGTTGCCCAGCAGCCTGGCGGTCGCGAATAACGAAGAGGCAGGCCTGCAATCATTTAGCAATCTGGCAGATACCTATTCGGAGTACGATATTCCCACCCTGCATCGCCAGCCAGCCAGTCTGCTTGATTACCTGCCAGAAAACGCTCTAATCTTGATCGACGATTTCCAGGCTTTGGAAGATATCGTTGCTGATATCGAAGAACAGGCAGTCAAATTACGCCAGGATCTGATTGCAAATCACACTCTGGCGGCTGATTTCCCGATCCCATACCTGACCTGGGACGAGTTAAGAGACTCATTCGAACGACACCGAACCCTTGAATTAGGACCTTCTGGAGCAAGTGAAAACGAAGATGGCGAGGCGCCAGGCAATCTTCTAGAAAACCACCTGCTCAGCCTGGCGGAACGCTTCCAGCCAGGACCACGCTTTGCCGGGCGACTCAAACCAGCCATGGAGCACATCTTGCAGGAAGCCCAGATCGGTCGCCAGGTTACTGTGGTTTCACGGCAGGCGGCCCGGCTGCACGAACTTTGGATCGAGCTGATGCAAACTGTGCCTGCCAGCAGCCTGAACGGTGCGCCAAATTTCGTGGAAGGAAGCCTGAGTGAGGGCTGGGTCTTCCAGCCCACGAGTGGCCCAGCGATTAATCTGCTCAGCGATGGGGAAATATTCGGCTGGCGACGCCCCAAGCCACGCTTTCGACGTTCTGATCGTTACGCCATCGCCGCAGAAGACCCGGAAACCAGCTACAGCGACCTGCAGCCGGGCGATTACGTGGTTCACGTTGATCATGGGATCGGCCGTTACTCAGGTTTGGTGCAACGAACAGTGGACAAACTGGAACGCGAATACCTGCAGATCGAATATGCGGATGACGCCCAGCTTTTTGTGCCAGTGCATCAAGTTGACCGGCTAACCCGTTATGTTGGCGCTGATAACCGAGCGCCTGTACTTAGCCGTCTGGGCAGCGCTGATTGGAAGCATGTGAGATCGCATGTCAAAGAGGCAGTTCAAGAAGTGGCTGAAGACTTGCTTGAACTTTATGCCAGGCGGACAGTAATCCGAGGGTATAAATTTTCCCCCGATACGACCTGGCAGCAAGAGCTAGAAGCCAGTTTTCCTTATATAGAGACTGAAGATCAATTGAGAGTGCTGGCTGAGGTCAAGAGCGATATGGAAAGCCCGCGACCGATGGACCGCTTAATTTGCGGCGATGTGGGCTACGGTAAAACCGAGGTGGCGCTGCGAGCAGCGTTTAAAGCAGTCAGCGAAGGCAGGCAAGTGGCCGTTTTGGTGCCAACGACTGTCCTGGCCCAGCAACACTTCCACACTTTCCAGGAACGCCTGGCAGCCTTTCCTGTCACGGTTGAGATGCTGTCGCGTTTTCGAACGCCCCAGCAACAAAAAACAATTATCGAAGCATTAGGAAAAGGCCAGGTCGATATCCTGATCGGCACGCACCGGTTATTATCGGGGGATGTCCAATTCAAGGATCTGGGTTTATTGATCATCGATGAAGAGCAGCGCTTTGGCGTCACACACAAAGAAGCGTTGAAGCAGCTTCGTACCGAGGTAGATGTCCTTACCCTGACCGCCACACCAATCCCACGCACCCTCTATATGGCTCTGAGCGGTGTGCGGGATATATCTACGATCAACACCCCGCCCGAGGAGCGATTGCCGATTATCACTCATGTAGGACCTTACTCCCCGGGCATCGTCCGGCAGGCAATATTGCGCGAACTCGAGCGGGGCGGCCAGGTGTTTTTTGTTCATAACCGTGTCCAAACGATTGGCGCAATGCGCACCCACCTGGAGAAGATCGTCCCCGAAGCACGCATTGCGGTTGCTCATGGGCAAATGGCAGAACAAGAGCTCTCAGCGCGAATGGAAATGTTCACCAACGGCGAAGTGGACATCCTGTTAAGCACATCGATCATCGAATCAGGGCTC
>JAYRWF010000206.1:0-1628 GCA_041918195.1 Anaerolineales bacterium | reverse complement strand
TTTGTTATTATCCACCGACAGCATGGCGTAAGCCAGCGCGCCCAATCCCACCTGGCTGGCAACCCTGGCGCGCTGTTCTTCAGGCAAGCCGGGATTTTTCTCCGCGATTACCTCCAACACCCGGCGCACCGCCTCATCCGCCACATCCTTGAAGAGAACAACCCGTCCTTTACGGGCTGACATCGCCCCTTCCGGTAGGCTGACAAATCCGTATCCCAGGTGATGGCATTGGGCTGCTTTGGCGTAGCCCATTAGCTCGAGGATTTTGAAGGCTTGCTGCAAATGCAGACTCTGGCGGGTATCAACTACATAAATCGAGCGATCGACCCCAAATTGGTCAAACTTTACTTTGGCCAGCGCCAGGTCCTTGGTGAGATACAGGGTCGTGCCGTCGTTACGCAGCACCACCGCAGTGCGGTATTTTTCCTTCTTCAAGCCGAGCTTTTCATCGATTTTCACCAGCACCGGGCCGCCGTTCGGCCGGTCATCTTCGGCGATTCCGCGGGCGATCAAATCGTCAATAATGGCCTTGGATGGCTTGTCAACTTCGCTTTCGAAAAACCAGGCATCGATGTGGATCCCCAGCATGGCCAGGATCTCATTCAATTCATCCAGGCTCCACTGGCGGGTTTCTTGCCATAGCGCGTGGATTTGCGGATCACCGGCGTCCCATTTGCGCAGCATTTCCCGTCGCTCAAATTCGTAAGCTTCCCGGCGAGCGGTTTCTTCGGGTGTTTCACCCTCTTTTGGGGTCAGCAGATTGGTGGCTTCCACGTAGATTTTCAGCAACCACTGACCGCGCTCATGCACGCCCTGCGGCTCCTGGCCGCGATAGAAGCGGTCATAGGCCCACAGCACGGTGATCACGCCAAGGCCAATATCTCCTGGATATGAAGCCCGGACGGTCGGGAAGCCGGCAAATTCGACCAGGCGAGCCAGAGCCTCGCCCAGGATGGCATTGCGATAGTGGCCAATGTGAAAGGAATGGTGTGTGTTCGGCTGGGCGTATTCCACCATCACCTTTTCGCTTTTTGGCTGGCCGCGCCCAAAATCCGCCCCTTGCTCCAGGACGATTCCAACAATCCGGCGGGTGTATTCAGATGGATCGAAATACAGGTTGAGATAACCTTTGACCGCCTCGGCCCGTTTAAAGCCGGCTGGCAAGCGGAGGTTGGCGGCGATCTGGGAGGAGATTTCCTGGGCGCGTTGCTGCACGGGGGAGCGCGTCGCGCTGGCGGTCGTCGTGCGGGCTTCTAAGGCAGCTAACTGAAAGAAAGAGGTCGAGATTCCCCATTCTCCGGCGAATGGCAGCGGGTTCCATTGCAGCGCTTCGGGCGCCGGAAGCCCATGTTGGGCGCACCAGGTAAGTACCTGGCTGTCGATAGCGGCTTGTTCGACGTTAAACATGATGCGATACGATTCCTATCCTAAATTTGTCATACAATTGCCTGCAGCCTAGAGATTATAACACGGGCTTGCAGGCAACTGCTTCTAAACAAAAAGCGAGAGCCTCGGGGCTCCCGCTTCCTGTTGAACGGGCGTAAGCAAAACCAGAATTACTTGGCGGCTTTTTCTTCCAGGGCGTTCAAGTGTTTCATCAGGCGGCTTTTGCGGCGAGCGGCATTGTT
>JAYRWF010000205.1:0-3687 GCA_041918195.1 Anaerolineales bacterium | reverse complement strand
TTCCGAGCGACAAGGTGATTGTGAGACCGTCATCCCGAAACTTTCATACCTGCTCACGCGAGCCCAAATCCTCGGTCAGGTGGCAGAAACGGATCAGCAGCGCGAGGATTTAACCAAGTTGATCCTCGACATCTACAACAATATGGGAATTTCGTACGGCAACCGGGGTTTCTTCAATCATTCAGTACCCATGTTCGTTAAGGCGATTGATCTGGCGGAGGCCAGGCATAACCCACGCTGCACCACTTTTTATTTGAACATGGTGGATGACTTAATTCGAATTGGCGATTTCGAACGCGCCATACAAACCACGCAAAAGGCGATGGACATGGCTCGCCGGAATGGCAACCTGGATGACCAGGCTTTCGCAGAACAAAGTCTTGGCACGATCGGTTTGATGAAAAAAGAGTATCAGAACGCAGTCAAGCATCTTCAGGACTCGATTGAGCTGGCGGAGAGGATCAAAGCAGAATGGAACATTGGTTACCAATATGCTGACCTGGCGCTGGCCTTCTCTGGACTTGAGCTGCACGCTCAGGCAATCGAGGCTGTCGAAAAAGCATGCCTGTATGCTGTGAACAGAAATTACCAGTATGAGTTGGCTTACACCGTCTTAGCCAGGGCGCTTGTCCACAATCAGGCTGGCGACTGGGAGACCGCTCAGGGTCAGTTTAAGCAAGCTCTTGAATTGCTGGCTGACAAGCATTATCTTTATCTGTATGCCAGGTGTAGGAGGGAATATGGTACAGCTCTGGCGGAACACGGTGAGCTCCAACAAGGTCGGGAGCATCTGAATGCTGCTCTGGAAATCTTTAGCGAATTAGAAATCGAAGTTCATTCCCGCTTGACCGAAGATGCGCTCAAGCGATTTGGTCAAAACCCAGCCTAAAGGAGGCCCCATGTTCCGCCCAACTTTGAAAGTATTCGATGAAAGCATGGTTAAGCAGATCATCCAGGAAGGGATTGACCTATTGGTGAACCCGGGAGTGCGCGTTCATAACCAGGAGGCGCTTGATTTGCTGGCCCAGGCCGGTGCACAGGTTGACTTCGATCGTCAGGTGGCTTGTATCCCGGAGACCATGGTTCGCCAAGCCCTGGTGACTGCTCCGGCTTCTTTTGACCTTTACGACCTTGATAATCAACCCGTCGTGCACTATGGGGGAGATGAAATCGCTTTTGATCCGGGGTCGGCAGGGATCTCGATCCTGGATGTCAAAACTGGCCTGCAGAGGCCGCCTTTGACAGAGGATTATATTCGGTGGGTGAAGCTGGTTGAAACCTTGCCCCAAATTGACGCTCAGAGCACTTCGATGGTATGTAGCGATGTAGCCGAGGAAATAGGCGACCTGTATCGACTGTTCCTGGCATTGAATTTCATGCGCAAGCCGATTATTACCGGTGCATTTCGCAAAGATACCTGGTGGACGATGCGTGATCTGCTGGCGGCGGTGCGCGGCGGTGCTGAAGCGTTAACTGCCCGGCCGCTGGCAGTCTTCGATGTATGCCCCTCGCCGCCGCTGCTATGGAGCGACCTGACCTGCCAGAATTTAATCGACTGCGCTCGAACGGGTATCCCGGCGGAGCTGGTTTCGATGCCGCTCTCTGGTGCGACCTCGCCGGTGACGCTCGCCGCGGCGGTCGTCCAGCACACTGCCGAGTGTCTGAGTGGTGTGGTCATCCACCAGCTTGCCCAGGCTGGCGCTCCGATCGTTTGGGGGGGATCCCCGGCGGCTTTTGATATGCGGGAAGGGACAACGCCAATGGGCGCGGCTGAAACCTGGTTGATTGACGCCGGGTATGTTCAGGTTGGCAAAGCGCTTGATTTACCGACGCATGTTTACATGGGGATGAGTGATGCGAAAATGGTGGATAGCCAGTGTGGTCTCGAGTCAATGGGTGGTGCAATGACCGCTGCCTTAATCGGAGCGAACATGATCTCCGGAGCCGGGATGCTGGATTTTGAGACCTGTCTAAGCTACGAAAAGCTGGTGATTGACGCCGAGATTATCGGCTTGAGCAAGCGAATGGCGACTGGGATCGAGATTCGCGAGCATCCGATTGCCCTGGATGTGATGCGATTGATGGGACACCGCAGTGACTACTTGGCCCTACCGCACACCCGCAAGTGGTTCCGTAAGGAGCTTTATCTACCATCAGAGGTGATTGACCGTGGCTCGTATGACGCCTGGCAGCAAAAAGGATCGAAATCGGTCACCGATCGCGCTGCTGAACGGGTGGAAAAACTCCTGGCAGGTTACCAGCCGAATTCACTCTCTCCTGAGCTGCGTTCGGAATTGAAGTCAATTACCCTCTCGGCAGCCAGGCGATTTGGGATGGACCGACTGCCGGAATTTGTCGCTTGATTCGATTCACCAAACTATTTCAAAAAAGGAGAACTGTGCAATGAGTGGCGATGGAAAAGAAATACTGGAGCAAATTTCTCAAAGCCTGGTGGACGGCGACCCGGACGCGACCGAAGCCCTGGCTAAGCAGGCTTTAGATGCAGGCCTTGAACCACTGGTGATAATTCGAGAAGGCCTCATGCCTGGAATGAACATCGTCGGCGATTTCTTCGCCAAGGGCGACTACTTTCTGCCGGATCTGATCATTGCTGCCGATGGCATGAAGCGGGCCATGGAGTTGCTCGAGCCCGAGTTAAGAGCCCGTCAGCAGGCCATCGAGACCCCGGGCGTGGTCGTCATCGGGACAGTGAAAGGCGATATCCATGAAATTGGAAAATCGCTGGTCGCGACCATGCTCTCGGCGAATGGCTTCAAGGTTCATGACCTGGGTGTCGATGTGCCCATTGCAACCTTCATCGACAAAATCAGAGAAACCAACGCCAATCTGCTTGGTTTATCAGCCTTGCTGACCACCACCATGACCATGCAGCGCGAGGTGATCAAACAATTGGTCAACGCCGGGTTGCGCGATCAAGTTAAGGTGATGGTCGGTGGTGCGCCTGTAACTCGCAGTTGGGCAGAAGAGATCGGCGCTGATGGTTACGCCGAGGACGCTATGGGCGCTGTGACCCTGGCCAAACGGCTGGCCGGCGTTAAGAATTGACGACCGGACATTTCTGTCCAAAGGTTAAATTGCAATGACTCAAAAGATCAAAGGGATCAGCAACCCGAAACTGAGCCTGAACATCCTCACCCCTGCTGAAGTCGAGCAAATTCACACCGCGACGCTGGAAGTGATTGAAACGGTTGGAGTTCGTTTTCCATCCGATAAGGCGCTCGACATCTTGGAAGCCCACGGGGCGACCGTGGACCGGCAAGCGAAGGTTGCCCGGATACCAGGCCCAGTTGTTGAAGAATACCTGGCCAAAGCTCCCCCGGTATATGACCTGGCCGCCTTGGATGAGAACCTGGACCTGCCGATGGATGGCAATCACAGCTTTTTGGGAACCGATGGCTGCGGTGTGGAAATTCTGGATGCTTTCACAGCCGAGCGCAGGCGTACTACCAAGCAAGATTTGACGGATGTCTCACGCGTGGCGGATTTCCTGGAAGCGATTGCTTTCCACTGGGTGCCAATTTCCGCTCAAGATTGCCCACCAGAAAGCCGCAGTTTGCACGAGCTCCAGGCAGTCTGGCGGGTCAGCAAGAAACACCTTCAGACCGAGTCGATTGTGACAGAGCGAGAGATGCACGCTGCGGTAGAGATGGCGGCTGGCCTGGTTGG
>JAYRWF010000204.1:0-10040 GCA_041918195.1 Anaerolineales bacterium | reverse complement strand
GCGGATCACGTCATCGATTACACCCGAGAAGATTTCAGCCGGAATGGGAAGCAGTACGACCTGATCCTGGGCGTCAACGGCCACCGCCCGCTCTCGGCCTACAAGCGCGCTCTGGCGCCGCAGGGGCGCTATGTGATGGCGGGGGGTAAAAATGCCCAGATCTTCGGGGCAATGCTGTTCGGGCCGCTGATGTCGCAGCGGGGAGGTAAGCAGTTGGGCGGCGTATCAGCGACCATCAGCCAGAAGGATTTGATTACCCTGAAGGAGTGGCTGGAGGCGGGCAAGATCCGCCCGGTGATCGACCGGCGCTACTCGCTGGCAGAGACCGCCGAGGCGCTGCGTTACGTCTATGCCGGGCACGCCAGCGGCAAGGTGGTAATTCGGATTACAACGCCCTAATTCGGTTAAAATTGAGCATGAGAGGAACATCTGAGATGCCCAATTGTAAATCTTGCTTTGGTTTTCTCGGTGTGAAGCGGCTGCTCCTGCTGCTCCTACTGCTCCTGTTGCTGCTCAGCGCCTGCTTCAGCGCCGTCCATCCAGAAGAAGCTGCTGGGCCGGAAGTGGCTGGTAAACCCGCTTCTTTGTACTTTCTTGACTCTTGCGCTGGCTGCCATGGCACCGACCGGAGAGGCGCTACTGGCCCGGCTTTACTGCCCCAGCGCCTGTCTCAGCCCGACACCTATTATTTTGATGTGATCCAAAACGGAAAACCGGGCACAGTCATGCCACCGTGGGGTAGTATGCTCTCCGAGCAGGATATTACCAACCTGATCAGCTTTATCCGCAGCCAACCCGACTCGAAATCGCTGGAATGGTCGTTTGAGGATATCCAGCAAAGCCTGGAAGTCCTGGTCGCCGAGGAGGAACTGCCTACCGCACCCACCCATACCGGAAACCTGGATAACTTGATGTTGGTAACCGAGCGCGAGGGCCGCGGGATTGCGGTCATTGACGGCGACTCGCACACATTCATTGGGAAGATCCCGGCTTCCTATCGCGCCCACGGCTATACTTTTTCCCCTACCGAGCCTCGCTGGGTTTATAACATGGGCAGGGATGGCTGGGTTTTTAAAATCGACCTGTTCACTCTGCAGCCGGTGCGCAAGATCCGGGTGGGGATGGACGCACGTGCGGTGGCAATCTCGGATGATGGCCGCTACCTGATCGCTGGGAATTATGTCCCGGCCAGCGCGGTGATCCTGGACGCTGAAACGCTCGAGCCGCTGAAGGTTTTCTCTACCCGGGCCAAAGACCCAGAAGGGCAGGAGGTCGACTCGCGCGTGGCGACTATCCTGGATACCGCCCCTGACGCAGTTGGGTCGTATTTCCTGGTGGCATTGAAAGAAGCCGGGCAGGTTTGGCGGATTGACTGGTCGCAGCCCGATTTTCCGGTGGTGAAGATAGAAAACGTCGGTCACATATTACACGATGGCTTTCTTTCCCCAGATAACCGTTTCTTTTACCTGGCGGCGCAGACGGACAACTGGATGGCAGTGATCGACGTGGCGAGCATGGCAGTGGTCAAGCAAATTGACACCGGGAAAACGCCTCATCCGGGATCGGGAGCGACCTGGGAGAGCGATGGGGTGGATTATGCCGCGACGGTGCACGCTGGCGAAGGGAAAATCACGATCTGGGACCTCAGTACAAACCAGATCGCCGGCACGCTGGAGACGGCAGGGGCGGGTCTGTTCATCCGCAGCCACGAGACCAGTCCATACGTCTGGGCCGATGCCATGTTCGCCGAGCAGCCCCACCAGATTGTCGTTTTCGAGAAAGCGCCGCCGTTTAAAATCGTCAAAGTGATTGACGAAGGCTTGCGCACCTTGCACCCGGAGTTCACCGCGGATGGGAAATGGGTGTATATATCAGACTGGGATGGCAACATCGTGCGGGTGTACGATGCCTACAACCTAAATAAGGTTGCCGAGATCGAGGGCATTGAGACCCCGACCGGGATATTCAATAGCTCCAGGCGATATGAGACCCTGGGCCATTAATCCAAATCAAAAAACAGGAGTAATTCATGCTAAACGAAGCCCAGATCCTACATACCCTGCGAATGGTGGTTGATCCAGAAATTGGGGTCAATATTGTCGACCTGGGGTTGGTATATAAAGTGGAGCTGCAGGAGGGTGCAGTCCGGATTGATATGACGATGACCTCGCCAACCTGCCCGCTGTACCAAATTATTTTCAATGAGTCGAAGGCGATCCTGCTGCGGAAATTCAGGGATGAAATCAAATCGATTGACATCAGCCTGGTCTGGGATCCGCCCTGGAATCCCGAAATGATGACCAGCTCTGCCAAGCGCCAGCTTGGCTGGTAGGGTACGATGCAGAAAAATCCGCGCCTGACGCGCATACCCATCTTGCTGACCGCTGGAATCGCGCTGCTTCTGGCGATGTGGGCCGGGCTGCTGCGGATGGGCTGGCAATGGCCGCTGATCCAGCCGCAACTGCCGATCAGCCATGGCCCGCTGATGATTTCTGGTTTCTTTGGCACGCTAATCGGGCTGGAGCGGGCGGTGGCGCTGGGCAAACGCTGGGCTTATATTGGCCCGGCGCTGAGTGGCCTGGGCGGTATCCTCCTGGCAGCCGGGGTTCAGGGCTGGGTGGGACCGGTGTTGCTGGCAGCTGGCAGCCTGAGCCTGACCCTGGTATTTGCCTACATCCTGCGCAGCCACTATGCCCATTACATCCTGGTCATGGCGTTAGGGGCGCTTGCGTGGTTGATCGGTTGCACGCTGATCCTGTTTGGCTGGCCGATTTATTACATCGTCATGTGGTGGGTCGGCTTCCTGGTGCTGACGATTGCCGGCGAGCGGCTGGAGCTGGGCCGGATGATGCGCCTGTCGAAAACCAGCCAGTTTCTCTTTAACCTGGCGACGGTGATCTTCCTGGCGGGAAGCTTCGTGGCGTTGATCTGGCTTCCGGTTGGCGTCCGCCTGGTCGGCGTAGGAATGGTCGCCCTGGCGGCCTGGCTGCTGCGCTACGATATCGCCCGCCGGACGGTGAAGATGAGCGGCCTGACGCGCTACATTGCAGTTTGCCTGCTGAGCGGGTATTTCTGGCTGGGCGTCAGTGGCCTGGCGGCCCTGGTCTATGGCGGCGCCCGGCAGGGGCCTGCTTACGACGTAATGCTGCACAGTGTTCTGCTGGGTTTCGTATTTGGGATGATTTTTGGGCATGCTCCGATCATCTTCCCGGCCATCCTGGAGCTGCAGGTGAACTACCATCCTGTCTTTTACGCGCCGCTGGCGCTGTTGAATCTTTCTTTGATCACCCGCCTGGTTGGCAGCCTGGCGAATTGGGATGGTGTCCACCTGTGGGGTGGGCTATTGAATGCAATTTCGATCTTACTTTTCCTGGCATTGTTAGGGGCTTCTCGATTATTCGGCCCTAAGCTGGATGATCCAGAGCGGACCGCTTAGCCGGGTTGGTTGGAAGAAACGAACTTGGGAACAGGGTAAGCATGCGCAACCGGCTAGCCACGAAATTGGGGCTGATCTTCCTGGGTTTCACCTGCCTGGTGCTCATCTCGGTGGGTGTGATGGCCTGGATGCTGGACGCCCAGAAGCAGGATGCGGTGGTGATCAACCTGGCCGGCCGCCAGCGGATGCTGACCCAGCAGATGGCGCGCCTGGCGCTCGAAATCGAGCGCCAGGGTTCGGAAGAGTTGCGTACCCTGCTACAGGAAAGCCAGCAAACTTTTGACCAGACTTTGCATGCGCTACGCGATGGCGGCCCGGCGCCTGCGTTAGATGGCCGGGCCGTTGAGTTGCCCCAAACCACTGCGCCAGCTATCCTGGCGCAGATCGACCAGGTTGATCAATCCTGGCAGGACTTTCAGGAGCAGTTGGAGGTGGTTGCCAGCGCTCCCCCGAACAGCCTCGAGCTAACCCAGGCTGTCGAGGTGATCGAAACTTCCAGCGGAGAGCTTATCGCTCAGGCCGACCAGTTGGTACAGTTGTTTGAAACGCAATCGACTGCCCGGCTTACGACCTTGCGCCAGGCCCAGTTGATCTTCCTGGCCAGCACCCTGGCCCTGCTGGGGGTGGGGGTGTGGGTCACCTACCGTTACGTCCTACATCCCTTGCAAGAGTTAGGCGGCGCGGCGCGCCGGATCGGGAATGGCGACTTGCAATCACCGGTTCAAGCGCCAGGCGATGTCGAAATCCAGGTCTTAAGCAACACGATGGAGGGGATGCGAGCAAAATTGCTTGCCTCACAGCAGGATGTGCTCAATTGGGCTAACACCCTGGAAGAGCGCGTCTTACAACGCACCCAGGAGCTGGAAGTGGTTAATTCGGTCAGCCGGGAGATCAGCTCTCGGTTGGACATCAAATATGTGCTCAATTCGGTGGTCGAAAAATCCTGCCAGCTTTTTGGCGCAGATGCGGCTTTCCTGTGCTTGCTGACTGAGGATGGAAAAGTGCTGAATCTGCAATCCACCAGTGGGGTTCCGTCTGCCGTCGAAGCCTGTGCGACGAATGCCGAGTCAGTCTGGGCGCGCCAGGTCATTGGCAGCGAGCAGGCGATGCAATGCGACCTGGAAGGCTGCCAGGGGTTCTGCCAGATTGTCGCTCCGGCTTATCGCCGCAGCCACCTGGCCGCGCCGCTCAGTATCGGCAACCGGGTGATCGGCGCGCTGTGCATTGCTTCCGAGAAAGCAGATTTCTTTACCGCTGACAGCGCCAGCTACCTGACCCAACTGGCCAATATGGCCTCGATTGCGATTGAAAACGCCCGCCTGTATGCCCAGTTGGAATATTCATCGACTCTGGAGGAGCGCCACCGGATCGCGGCCGAGATGCACGATGGCTTGGCGCAAACCTTGAGCTTTCTGATGATCTCCACCGATTATGCCAGGCAACAGCTAGATGCGGGCAACCTGGCCGGGTCGCAGCAAGTCCTGGAGCGCGTCCAGCGCGGCGTTGAGCAAGCACATGCCGATATCCGGCGGGCGATTGCCAGCTTGCATGATGAGTTCCCGGTTTTCTATACTTTGCAGCAGCAACTGGGCAGCCTGGTGGAGGAGCTGAAAGGCGATATCCCAGTGCTCGAGTGGAACATCAAGAGCAACTTGCCGTTGATCCTGGCTCAAGCGGATGCTGAACAGGTGCTACGGATCGCCCGAGAAGCCTTGCTCAACGCCAGTAAATACAGCCAGGCCACTCAGATTGCTCTCGAGCTGGTCCAGGAGGATGGGGTTGCCCAAGTATCGGTCTGGGATAATGGGACCGGCTTTGATCCAGCCAGCCTGCCAGCCGATGACCGGCCGCACTTTGGCTTGAAAATCATGCGCGCTCGAGCGGCGCGCTTGAATGGTAAACTGGAAATCCAATCTCAACCCGGCCGGGGGACGCAAGTGATCCTGAGTTGGCCAATTCAGAAAGATGCCCAGCATGGATAAAATTCGGGTCTTACTGGCAGACGATCATGTCTTACTGCGAGAAGGCCTGGCGGGAATCCTTTCCGCCCAGCCTGATATCGAAATTGTGGGCGAGGCTTCGGATGGCCTGGAAGCGATCGTGAAGGCCAACGAACTGGAGCCGGACCTGATCTTAATGGATATCCAGATGCCGGGTTGCGATGGCCTGGAAGCCACCCGGAAAATTAAGCACAGCCTGCCGCGCACGATAATTGTGATGCTGACGGTGCGTGATGATGAGGAGAAGCTGTTCGCAGCAATAAAAAGCGGGGCGCAAGGTTACTTGCTGAAGAACATTCGCTCGCAGGAGATGCTCCAGATGCTGCGAGGGGCGATGAAAGGCGAGGCCGCGATTCCCCCTCACCTGGCGGGGCGTATGCTGGAAGAATTCCGCCGCCTGAGTAACCAATCTGCTGGCGAGCCAGTGGAAAACCGGCTGACCGGGCGCGAGCAAGAAGTGCTCGCCCTGGTGGCAGAGGGCCTGCCGGACAAGGCGATTGCTGAGCGAATGACAGTCAGCCTGTACACGGTCAAGAGCCACCTGCGCAATATCCTGGAGAAGCTGCAGGTCAGTAGCCGGCGCGAAGCCGCCAACCTGGCCAGGGACAAAGGCCTTTTGTAAAGCCGGCAGATAAACACCGCTTTTCAAAGAACTAGTTCTTTATCCGGGATTGAATCCCTCTTAATTCGTTCTTACGGCGATTAATGAGGGATTCACTTTTTTTAAGGCCTGGATTAATCTATGGGGGAAAGGGAAGCCGATATGTGCGCATTGATCTATAACGTTGAGATTCCTGACCCGGAATATTATCGGAAACTGGTCAAATGCCAGGAGGCCTGCCCGGTCTATACCGACTCGCGCGGCTATGTGACGGCGATTGCGCGCGGCGAGCTGGAGCTGGGCTATGAAATCGCCCATGATCCGAACCCGCTTTCCACGGTTTGCGGCCGGATCTGCGGTGCGCCCTGCGAGACCGCCTGCCGGCGGGGCAGCGTCGGGCCGGATTTTGAGCCGGTCTCGATCCGTCCGTTGAAGCGAGTGCTGACTGAGCGACTGGGGCCAGAGGCGGTGCAGCTCCTGCCTGGGGCGTTGCAGTCTGCCCCGCTCCAGCCAGCGGCTGGCGATAAACCGCTCAACCCGGCGCCCACCCGGCAGAGCCTGCCTGGGCAGGGGCCAGATTTTCGCTATTCGCGCGTGCGCTGGTCGCGCCAGGCGCTGCGCGCCCTGGCCGCCGGGCCAGGACGCAAGCGCGGCCGGGTAGCGGTGATTGGCGCTGGCCCGGTTGGCCTGACCGTGGCGAATGACCTGGCGCTGCTGGGCCACCAGGTCGAGCTTTTCGAGGCCGGCCCAAAGACCGGTGGCATGATGCGTTACGGTGTGCCGGTATACCGGATCGACCAGCAGGCGATGGACCTGGAGGTCCAATCGATCCTGGATCTGGGGGTCAAGATCCACTTCAACACCCCGATTGGCAAGCAGATCTCCTTGCCAGATCTGCGCCGCGAGTTCGATGCAGTTTTCCTGGGTATCGGCCTGATGGAAGGCCGTAAGCTGAACATTCCGGGCGCCGACCTGGATGGGGTGATTACGGCGGTGGATTTGCTGTTGAACTACAACCTGGGCTACAAGGTAGAGCTGGGCAAGCGCGTGGTCGTGGTCGGCGGCGGCGATGTGGCGATGGATGCCGCCCGCACGGCGCTGCGGCTGGGCCAGGCAAGTGCTGAGCAGGCTGGCGAGCTGGATAAGACCGAAGACCGTAGCGAAGAAGAAAGCGAAGCGATGCACACCGCTTTAGATGTGGCCCGTACGGCGCTGCGCCTGGGCGTTGCCCAGGTCCAGGTCTTCGCGCTGGAGTCATGGGACGAGCTGCCAGCCTCGCGCTTTGAGCTGGAAGAAGCCCTGGAAGAGGGGATTGAGATCAGCCCACGCTGGGGCCCGAACCGCGTCCTGGGCGAAAACGGCCGCGTTACCGGCCTGGAGATGATTGAAGTTGCTTCGGTCTTCGACGCTAATGGGCGTTTCAACCCGCAATTTAAACCCAACTCGGAGAGTCAAATTCCTTGCGATACGGTCATCCTGGCAATTGGCCAGCGCGCCAACCTCGAGGTGCTGGGCGGAGCAGACGATGTTCAAATTTCGCCGCGCGGGCTGGTGCAGATCAACCCGCAAACCGGCCAGACCAGCGCTCCGGATGTCTTTGCTGGCGGCGACGTAGCCAGCGGTCCACGCCTGATCATCAGCGCGGTGCGCGATGGGCATATTGCCGCCCTGGGGATAGAACAATACCTGCAGGGGCGGGCGATCAAAGTGAGCACGCAGGGCGGTTGGACGAACCTGCCTGGGCATAACATGTTCGTGAACTGGACCAAGAAAGCGCGCGGCAAGC
Source organism: Anaerolineales bacterium (assembly GCA_041918195.1). GTDB lineage: Bacteria > Chloroflexota > Anaerolineae > Anaerolineales > UBA4823 > CAZAGA01. The sequence continues at coordinate 2,217 of JAYRWF010000204.1, read as the reverse complement.
CGGCCACACTGCCGGTGGACCGCCGGACGGGCATCTCGGTGATCGACCTGGGGTATTCGCTGGAGCAGGCCGTGGATGAAGGCAGCCGCTGCCTGGAATGCAGCGTGCAAACCATCTTCGATGGCAGCAAGTGTATCCTGTGCAATGGCTGCGTGGATGTCTGCCCGTGGGACTGCTTGAAAATCGTCCGCCTGGACCAGATGACCGGTAATGAGCGGCTGCGCAAGGTCGTCGAAGGGCACACCAGCGCCGCGGCGGGCGAACATTCAGCACAGGGCAGCCCGAAAATGGCCGCCATGCTCAAAGACGATGAAGCCTGCACCCGCTGCGCTTTGTGCGCCAAGCGCTGCCCGACCGGCGCGATCACCATGGAAGCCTTCCGCTTCCAGGAAACCCTCTCCTATGAAAACCCCTGGTAAATCCCTTCAGGAGATGCTATGACCAACCTTGTCCAAAAAATCACCCAAAATCGCATCTGGCGCTCGTTTTTCCGCCACGGCTGGCCCGACAACCCGCTGGACCGCTCGCTGGTGATGACCAGCAATATCTTTTTCCATCTCCACCCGGTCAAAGTCAGCCGGAAAAGCCTGAAAGCCAGCTACAGCATGGGCCTGGGCATTCTATCGGCGATTGTCTTTGGGGTCCTGTCGTTGACTGGCCTGCTGCTGATGTTCTATTACGTGCCTTCGGTAGAGCGGTCCTATGGCTACATTATCACCCTGCAAACCCAGGTGCCTTTTGGGCAGCTCTTGCGCAATATGCATCGCTGGGGAGCGCACCTGATGGTGCTGTTGGTGGTGCTGCACATGGCGCGGGTGTTTTATACCGGGGCGTATAAACCGCCCAGGGAATTCAACTGGGTGGTGGGCGTTTTGCTGCTGCTGCTGACCCTGGGCGCCAGCTTCACCGGCTACCTGTTGCCCTGGGACCAACTGGCCTTCTGGGCGATTACAGTCGGCACCAGCGTGGCTGGTTATGAGCCGCTGATGGGCTCGACGATTAAAACTTTCCTGCTCGGTGGTCCGGAGGTCGGACAGGAGGCGCTGACCCGTTTTTACGCTCTGCACGTGATGCTGATCCCGATGGGCATTGCGCTGCTCACCTCGCTCCACCTGTGGCGTGTTCGCAAAGACGGCGGCCTGGCGGCCAACCAGGTTGATGAAAGTGAGAACGAATGACCGCAAAAACAACTCCCTCGGCTCCATTTAGCAAAAGCAGCCGCAAGACCTATACTCTGGTCGAGCTGGTCAGCGGTGCGCCGACCGTGATGACCGATCACGGTCCGGATGATACCGTATTTGCTTTCCCGGTGGTGGCTTTGTTGGAGCTGCTCATGGCCCTGGGGGTAGGGCTGCTCCTGCTGGTTTTTTCGCTGGCGATCAACGCTCCGCTGGAGGAGATCGCCAACCCGAACCTGACCACCGACCCGGCCAAGGCGCCCTGGTATTTCATGGGACTGCAGGAGATGCTTGAACACGGCCATCCCACCCTGATGGCTGTGGCGATGCCGGCCTTGATGGTGCTGTTCGTACTGGCAATTCCCTATATTGATAACTCGCCCAAGGGCGCCGGGCGCTGGTTCACCTCGGCGCGCGGCAAGCTCCTGACCCGCAACACCGCCCTGTACACCCTGGTGGTCATGCCGCTGTTCATCCTGATGGATAATTTCTTTCCACCGCGCGAGCTATTGCGCGGCATCGTGCCTGAATTCGTGTCCCAGGTGGTCATCCCGCTGGTGATCCTGGGCGGCCTGGTCCTGCTGCCGTTGTTGGTCCTGTTGCGTTCCAAGCCGACGGCGCGTGAGGTGGTTTTGGTCGCCTTCACCATGCTGTTTGTCTCGGCGATCATCTTCACCCTGACCGGGTTTTTGTTCCGCGGGCCAGGCTTTGAGCTGTATGCTCCCTGGAACATGCCGGACGGCTATTCACCATTCGATAATCTATAAACAGGAGGCGTGCGTTGGTCCCCCTAAAAATCAATTCTCTTTCAACGTTGTTGAGCCGCCGCCAGTTTTTAGGCCTGGCCTGGGTCGGGTCGCTGGGTTTGCTGGCCTCCCAGACGGTCCTGGCGCTGGTGCGTTTCATCAAGCCGGTCTCGAGCGGGGGCTTTGGCGGGATGGTGTACGCCGGAAAAGTGGATGAATTTCCGGTCGGTAGTGTCCAGCGGGTGTTGAGCGGGCGGTTCTTCCTGGTGCGCAATGAGGATGGCTTCCTGGCT
>JAYRWF010000203.1:0-7992 GCA_041918195.1 Anaerolineales bacterium | reverse complement strand
GGAAGGCACCACGTTTGGTGATGTGCCACTGAACTTGGAAGCCAAGTTGGAGGTTTGGGACTCTCCCAACTCAGCCGGCGTCATCATCGACGCAGTGCGCTGTGCTAAGATTGGCCTGGATCGAGGCCTGGCTGGGCCACTTTATGCGCCAGCCTCCTATTTTATGAAGACGCCTCCCAAGCAGTTCAAGGATGAAGTAGCCCGCGAGATGACCGAGGCTTTCATCCGCGGTGAAGAGAAGGCTTAATCTTTCTTGAGCGGGGGCTGATGGGTCAACTCATCAGCCCCGGTTGATTCATCGCATGAAAGCAATTCGAATCTTACAGCAGCTTCCGGTTGAACAGCAGCCGCTTCTCCGGGCAGAGCTCCCAATCCCACAGCCCGGCCCCGGCCAGGCACTCTTGCAGGTGATCTGTTGCGGCGTCTGCCATACCGATCTCCACACGGTTGAAGGGGATATCCGGCCTCCCCACCTTCCGCTGACTCCCGGCCATCAGGTGGTTGGCCGGATTGTGGAAATAGGCTCACTTCCCGACCCCTGGCCAGAAAACCGCCGCTTGCCCGTGCTCGGTCAGCGGGTGGGTGTAGCCTGGCTGCATGCCGCCTGCGGCCGGTGTTACCTCTGCCAGGCAGGCCAGGAAAATCTCTGTTCCCAGGCGCGCTTCACTGGTTTTCACATCGATGGCGGCTACGCCGAGTATCTGCTTGCCGACCTGCGCTACCTGTTGCCGCTGCCCGAAGACCTGCCGGATTCTTTGGCTGCTCCCCTGTTATGCGCCGGGATTATAGGGTATCGTTCGCTGCGTCTGGCCGACCTGCAGCCAGGTGAACGCCTGGGGCTGGCCGGTTTTGGCGCCAGCGCCCACCTGGCCATTCAGGTCGCCCGCCACTGGGGTTGCCAGGTGTTCGTCTTTACTCGCTCTCCCGATCACCGCCAGCATGCTCTTGATTTAGGAGCTGCCTGGGCCGGTTCAATCGAGATGGACCCAGGCGTGCAGCTCGACCGGGCGATCCTCTTCGCCCCTTCTGGCAGCCTGGTGCCACCCTTGCTCGCTCGGTTGCGACCGGCTGGGACCCTGGCCATCAATGCTATTCACCTTTCAGATATCCCTGCCATGCCTTACGGATTGATTTATGGCGAGCGGACGCTGCGCAGTGTCGCCAATGCCACCTACCAGGATGGCCTGGAATTCTTGCGCCTGGCGGCGGAAATCCAGATCCGCCCGGATGTCTGTGTATATCCACTGGACGAAGCCAACCAGGCTTTGGCTGCGCTCAAGCACAGCCGGCTAATCGGCGAAGCAGTCTTGATGGTATAATTTTTGGTATAATCAAACGCTTATATTTATCCCCCTAGAAATAAACCTGCAGGAGACCGACTATGTCTGGACATTCACACTGGGCTACTATCCGGCGCAAAAAAGGCGCCGCGGACGCCAAGCGGGGTCAAATTTTCACCCGCCTGGCGCGTGAAATTGTGATCGCTGCGCGGGAAGGCGGTGGTGACGCAGATACCAATATCCGCCTGGCTTATGCCATCGACCGCGCCCGAGCGCAAAATATGCCTAAGGAAAACATTGAGCGCGCCATTAAGCGCGGTACCGGCGAATCAAAGGAAGGCAATGCTTTCGAGGAAGTATATTATGAAGGTTACGCTCAACATGGCGTTGCCCTGATGATCTCTGTGGTCACCGATAACCGTAACCGGGCGGTGGCGGAAATCCGACATATCCTGAACCGGGTTGGCGGCAGCATGGCGGAAGCCGGATCAGTCGCCTGGCAATTTAAACGCATTGCTTACTTCTCATTTCCACTTGAGAAACGCAACCAGGATGACATCTTTGAGTTGGCTGTTGAGGCTGGCGCAGATGATGTGATTTTCGATGAAGGTACAGCCGAGATTCTTGGACCGGTGGATGCCTTCAAGGCCATCAGTGATCGTCTGGTCAAGGCCCACATTCACCCAGAAGAAGCTGAGTTGCGTTATGTCGCGAACAATGAAATTGAATTGAACCCTGACGAATCATTGCAGGTGCTCAAGGCGATTGAGTCTCTCGAAGAATTAGACGATGTCCAGAACGTCTATTCCAGCCTGGCTCTTTCGGATGAAGTGCTTGCCCGGTTGGAAGAAGCCTGATCCCTTATGTTGGTGATCGGGATCGACCCCGGTACAGCGACAACCGGTTATGGGTTGGTACGTGAAAATCATGACGGTAGCCTGACTGCGGTCGAATACGGCGCGATCCTGACGCCGGCGGAATTGTCGATGCCGGACCGCCTGCTCGAGTTGCACGGCCGTTTGAGCGAGATTTTACTTCTCCATCGCCCCACCCAAGGAGCGGTGGAGAAGTTATTTTTTCACCGCAATGTAACTACCGCCATCAGTGTCGGTCAGGCACGTGGAGTGGTTTTGCTAGCCCTGGCTGCTCAAGGGATGGAGATTGGTGAATATACGCCGCTCCAGGTAAAACAGGCGGCCGTCGGGTATGGCGGCGCCGAAAAACACCAGGTACAACAGATGGTCCAGGTGATCCTGGGCCTGCCGGAAATTCCCCGCCCGGACGACGTTGCAGATGCCCTGGCGGTTGCCATCTGTCATATTCATAGCGTTCGTTTTAAGAACCTGATGGTTGATTAGCTCCGGGTAGGGCGTCGCTGGTTAAGCAGCCCGCTGGATCTGGCCAGCCTGATTTGGAAGAGCAGGTCTATGATTGCCTCATTGTTTGGAAAAGTTCAAGAAGTTCTGAATGACAGCCTGGTGATCCTGGTGGGGGGTGGGGTGGGGTTGCAGGTGTTTGTACCCAACCCCACGCGCGATCGCCACCGCGCCGGCGATGCCATTTCGCTTTCGACATACCTGGTTGTGCGCCAGGACTTGCTGGCATTGTATGGGTTTGAAACTCGCGAAGAACGCGATTTTTTCAACCTGCTGCTGGGCGTGGATGGCATTGGTCCAAAGCTTGCCCTGGGGGTACTCTCAGTCCTTTCTCCGGATGCAATCCGCCGGGCGGTATTCCACGAACAGGCAGATGTGTTTAGCCGTGTACCTGGCGTCGGGAAAAAGACCGCACAAAAAATTCTGCTTCAGCTTCAGGATAAAATCCAGGCTGCGCCCGGTCTAGAACCGTTTGGTTTGGTCAGCGACCTGGACACCCAGGTTATCGATGCCCTGACTGCCTTGGGTTACAGCGTCGTCGAAGCGCAGGCGGCTGTCCAATCGATCCCTCGCACCGCACCTGAAGATATTGAAGAGCGTCTGCGTCTAGCGCTGCAATATTTCGCTTGATTATTGTTGGAGGATTCCGATTTGTTAGATGGAAAAATGATTACTTTTATTGGTCCGGGGGTGATGGCGGAAGCAATGATTGCGGGCCTGATCCGCCAGTCGGTTGCAGGCCCGGAAACGATGCGGGTGGCCGGCCCACGCCAGGAGCGCCTGGATGAATTACACCATCGCTATGGCCTGGGAGTGTATTTGGATAACCCGAGCGCGGTGAGCGCTGCAGATGTGGTCGTCCTGTCGGTAAAGCCTCAGCGCCTGGATAAGGTCCTGGCTGGGTTGCGCGGCTCGATTCACCCAAACGCCCTGGTGCTGTCAATCGTTGCTGGAGCGACGATCGAGAAAATCAGCCAGGGTTTGAATCACCAAATAGTAGTCCGGTCGATGCCGAATACTCCGGCCCAAATCGGTGAGGGGATCACAGTGTGGACTGCCTCCCCGGAGACCTCGCCAGGACAGCGCGCCCAGGCCGCCTTGATGCTCCAGGCCTTGGGTCAAGAGGTGTTCGTTGAAGAGGAAAATTACCTCGATATGGCCACCGCTCTCTCGGGCACCGGCCCGGCATACGTCTTTCTGTTTATGGAAGCGATGGTGGATGCTGGGGTTCACCTCGGTTTTCCGCGTCGGATTGCCGAGCAGTTGGTCTCGCAGACCTTGCGTGGTTCCGTGAATTTTTACCAGCGCCATGAGGAGCATGTCCACCTGGCCCGCTTGCGCAACCAGGTGACCTCGCCAGGCGGTACCTCGGCTGAGGCGCTTTACTACCTTGAAAAGGCTGGTTTTCGAACTGCGATCTCACGCGCCATTTGGGCAGCTTATGAGCGCTCCCTGGAATTGGGACGCGGCGGCAAGAGTAAACCCCCCGACCAAAGTTCTGCTTGAGTAGTCCGGCCGGATCCGGAGATAAAAAGAGAACCTTGGTCTGGTTTGTGAATATCTGGACAAGATTAAGTCTTTCAGGTATCATTTGGACGCCAGCATCCAGCAGCGAAAACAATCATGGGTCATCCAATGGTTGCGGCTATCCACGAAATGATTTAGGCGTGCCCGGAAACGAGTGAGCGGATCCGGGTTGTGGTGTGTAGATAAGATTTCATTATCCTTGCGGAGGCAACATGTCCGATCTGATCAGTCAAATTACTGCCGAACTACAAAAGCAAATTGATACATTTCAACCTGCCTTAGAAGTCCGGGATGTTGGCAAGGTAGTTGAAGCCGGCGATGGCATCGCTCGGGTCAGCGGCCTGTCCGATATTCGCTCGCAAGAGATGGTCCAGTTTGCCAATGGACAGCTTGGCATCGCCTTCAACCTGGAACAGAATAACGTCGGCGTGATTATTCTAGGCGAATACTCCGAGATCGAAGAGGATATGGCGGTCCGCTCAACTGGGCGGATCGCTTCGGTTCCGGTTGGGGATGGATTGCTCGGACGGGTGGTCAATCCGCTTGGCCAGCCAGTTGACGGCAAAGGCCCAATCAAATTTGATCGGTTTCGCCCAATCGAGCGAATTGCGCCTGGTGTTGTTGCCCGCCAGGATGTTGATACCCCGGTCCAGACTGGTATCAAAGCCATTGATGCGATGATCCCGATTGGACGTGGACAGCGCGAATTGATCATTGGCGACCGGCAGACCGGTAAGACAGCAATCGCGATTGACACGATCATCAACCAAAAAGGCAAGGACTTATATTGCATCTATGTTGCCATCGGTCAGAAGAAGGCTGCCATCGCCCGGACGGTCGCTCTGTTAGAGCGTTTTGGCGCAATGGAATACACTACCGTGGTAGTTGCCTCGGCGGATGAACCAGCTGCTCTGCAGTATATTGCCCCCTACGCCGGTGCAGCCATGGGCGAGGAATTTCTTGAAACTGGTCGTGATGCTCTGGTAGTATATGACGATCTTTCCAAACACGCCTGGGCTTATCGCCAGGTGTCGCTGCTCTTGCGCCGCCCGCCGGGTCGTGAAGCCTACCCGGGCGACTTGTTTTATCTACACTCCCGCCTTTTGGAACGCGCCGCTCGCGTGGCCACCGAATATGCAATTGTCCCAGCTGGCTTTGCTCAAGCGCAGGCAGATCGGTCTGATGCCCTAGATGGAAAAACCTACGGCGGGCCACTAAATCGCCACGACGCTGAAACTGCCCGCAAAGCCCTGGCCAACCCGGATGACTACCAGGTCGTCAAGGTCAAAGGCACCGGCGGCTCGCTGACCGCTTTGCCGATTATTGAAACCCTGCTGGGTGACGTGTCGGCTTATGTTCCCACCAACGTGATCTCGATCACCGACGGCCAGATCTACCTGGAAGGCAACTTATTCAACGCAGGCATTCGCCCGGCAATTAACGTTGGCCTTTCTGTCTCTCGGGTCGGCGGCGACGCCCAAACCAAGGCGATGAAGCAGGTGGCTGGTCGCTTGCGCCTGGAAATGGCGGCTTTCCGCGAGCTGGCTGCCTTTGCTCAGTTTGGCTCTGACCTGGACAAGTCTACCCAGGCTCAGTTAAATCGCGGGCAGCATTTGCAAGAAATCCTCAAGCAGCCGCAGTACGAACCAGTCCAACTGGAAAACGAGGTGATGGTCATCTTCGCAGCCACCAATGGCTACGCAGATAAGATCGGCCTGGAAAAAATGCGCGCCTGGCAGGCAGCCCTGATCCGTTATATGGAGACCTCTGCCCCTGAGATCGGCCGTGAAATTGCTGAGAAAAAGGCGCTGACGCCTGAAAACCAGGCCCGGCTGCGTGCTGCCTTGGATCAGTTTGCCCTTTCTTACGAGTAAGCCCAATCTTTTGTGACGGCTACCAGTCGGCTTCAAAACCGGGACGGGTTGAGGATATCATATGGCAAATACTCGTGAAGTAAGGCTCCGCATTCGGAGTGTCAAGAATATCGCCCAGGTTACTCGCGCCTTGCAGGCGGTTAGCGCCAGCAAAGTGCGTAAAGCCATGCAGGCGGTGATGAATACGCGCCCCTATGCCACCAAGGCCTGGCAGGTCTTGGCGCATATTGCCGGCCAGCCTGGCCGCGAAAATCTGCACCCCTTGCTGAAAAGTCGTCAGGAGACCAAGGGCATCCTGGTGGTAATGGTCAGCGGTGACCGCGGGCTGGCCGGCGGTTACAACTCGAATGTTGTGCGCTTTACCTTGCAGCACTTCGGGAAGTATCCGGTTCCAGTTCAATACATTACTGTCGGTCGTAAGGGACGCGATCAAATGCTGCGACGCCGCCAGACGATCCTGGCGGAGTTCAGCGACCTGCCGGCTGCGCCATCTTTCACCGATGTCTCGGCGATTGGTCGGGTGGCGGTCGAAGAATTCTTGCTAGGCCATGTTGATTCGGTCTACCTGGTTTTCACTGATTTCATTACCATGGCCAAGCAGACCCCGACGGTTAAGAAGTTGCTCCCCCTGGAAGTGCAGAGCGAGCAATTCCGAGTTGAGTCCTTTACTCGCGCCGAGCATGGCCCGGCTGCTGCGTATATCTACGAGCCAGGTGAAGCTGAAATCCTGGATGAGATTGTGCCTCGCTTCACCGCGCTCCAGATCTACCAGGCGATCCTGGAATCCGGCGCCAGCGAGCAGGCTGCCCGCATGCTCGCCATGAAGAATGCTACAGACAGCGCCACCGCCTTGGTGGATGTGCTGCAGCTTGAATACAACAAAGCTCGACAACAGTCGATTACCAATGAAATGTTAGATATTGCTGGCGGCGCGGAAGCGTTGGCCAAGGCTTCATAGTGGAGGCGAGAATGACAGTCAAACAAAATGTAAAAGGAACGGTTGTGCAGGTCCTGGGTGGTGTTGTGGATGTCCAATTTTCTCCCGACCAGCTTCCCGAAATCTATGAAGCAATTCGGGTGCCTCGCAAAGGCCAGCTTGATCTAATCCTCGAAGTCCAGAAGCATCTCGGCAACAACTGGGTCCGCACTGTGGCGATGGACTCGACCGATGGCCTCGAGCGCGGCTCGGCGGCTTTCCCGACCGGCGCTCCGATCCAAGTTCCAGTAGGGCCTTCCACCCTGGGCCGGATCTTCAACGTCCTGGGACAACCTGTAGATAATAAAGGTCCCGTCCAGGCCGACCAGTATTACCCGATTCACCGGCCGGCGCCCAATTTTGCCGCCCAATCGACCAAGGTTGAAGTCTTTGAAACGGGTATTAAAGTGATTGACCTGGTTGCTCCCTTCACCAAGGGTGGAAAAACGGGCATTTTCGGCGGTGCAGGCGTTGGTAAGACAGTTATCATCATGGAACTGATCCGCTCGATCGCCAAAGAGCACTCGGGCAATTCGGTATTTGCCGGTGTGGGTGAGCGCACCCGGGAAGGGACCCAGCTTTACCGTGAAATGAACGAGTCCGGCGTTATGAAAGACACGGTGATGGTCTTCGGTCAAATGAATGAGCCATCCGGAGTCCGCCTGCGTGTCGCATTGAGCGCGTTGGCCATGGCGGAATATTTCCGCGATCAGGGCCGTGACGTGCTATTATTCATTGATAATATCTTCCGCTTCTCGATGTCGGGTTCGGAAGTTTCGGCACTGTTGGGTCGTATGCCCTCCGCCGTTGGTTACCAGCCGACTCTGGCCACTGAAATGGGTGAGCTGCAAGAGCGAATTACCTCCACCCGCACCGGCTCGATCACCTCGATGCAGGCTGTGTATGTCCCGGCAGACGACTATTCGGACCCCGCCCCTGTTGCTACTTTTACCCACCTG
>JAYRWF010000202.1:0-4629 GCA_041918195.1 Anaerolineales bacterium | reverse complement strand
GATTCGAATCCAGCAGGTAAATCTCCATATTCGAGATGGGCCGGCCAATCGGCACGCCACTGCGGCCTTTAAGCTGTTCAAGAATCGTTTCGGAGGTTGACTCCCGGCCGTCAATTCGGTAGAAGGTCGGGCCAACCGTGGCTTCAGTCGGACCGTAGGCATTCAGGAAATACCGGCCGACCGCCCATTTTGAGACGATTTCCGGGGTGCAGTTCTCGCCGGCTGAAACCAGTGTCTTAAGATTTGGAAGCTGTTCCGAGGGCAGCATGGCCAGGACAGATGGCGGTAGGGTAACCGCAGTGATGGCATGCTTCTGCAAAGTCTGCAATAAATCCGGTATCGACATCAGGGTTTCCAGGCGTGCCAGGTAGAGCGTGCCCCCGGATAACAGGGATGTCAGGATCTCGGAAACCGAGGCATCAAAGCTGAACGAGGCGAACTGGAGCGTTCGACTGGAAGAGTCCAGGACAAACGCCTCGACCTGAGCCAGAGCCAGGTTGCAGACCCCGGCATGCTGGATCATCACGCCTTTTGAGCGGCCTGTTGAACCAGAAGTATAGATGATGTAGGCCAGGTTCCTGGAATTCACCGGGCTGGCCGGGTTTTTATCCAGATCGATTCCCTGACGATCAATCGCGGGTCGCTGGGTCATGACCAGCAGCTCATCAATCATCCCTTCCCAGTTTTTATCCAGGTAAACCAGTTGGGCGGTCAGGGTCGGCAAACGATCCAGCAGATGAGAATGGGTCAACACCACCGGCACCCTGGCATCTTGCATCATGAAGGCCAACCGATCAGCTGGATTGTTGGGATCCATCGGCAGGTAGGCTCCGCCGGCCTTCAATACGCCCAGCATCGCCACGATCATATCAATCGAGCGTTCCAGGATGATTCCAACGATAACCTCAGGCCCCACCCCCAGGGCAATCAGGCTATGAGCCAGGCGGTTGGCGCGCCGGTTTAGTTCTGCGAAAGTCAGGCTTTTCTCTTCAAACACCAGGGCAACCGCCTCCGGCGTTTGCTCAACCTGCCTTTCGAACAGGTGGTGAATACATAACTGCTCCGACAAGAGCCTTTCGGTCCGATCTGAGATGCCTTTATCACTCCAGGAGCGCCGGGTCTGATTCAATCCGACCAGGAGCTGGTTTTTCTCTTGCTGGCTGAGCATCGGCAGCAATCTGATGGATTGATCCGGGTCAAATACAACCTGCTCTAGCAGCGTCAGGTAATGAGACAGCATCCGCTGGATTGTCGAAGAGTCAAACAAGCCGGTGTTGTATTCAATTGCTGCTGCCAACTCTGATTCCGAGTCGGCGATCTGCATGGTCAGGTCAAACGGTGACATGCGCTCTTCCAAGACTACTGAAGAAAGCGGGAGGCCGCCCAGGTCCATCTCGACGCCTTCCCGGCTGAGCGCTAATTGCGTCAGGCCTTCCTGGTACAGTAGATGGGAGCGCTGTAGGACAAACATCACCTGGAAAATTGGCGGCCGGCTGGGATCACGTGTTGGGTGTAATTTTTCTACCAACTGCACGAATGGATAATCCTGGTATGAAAGCGCATCCAGGACAGACTGCTGGACTGTGCTCAGGATTTCAGAAAACTTAGGATTCCCATTGAACCGGGTTCTCAGAGCAACCGGGCTGGCAAAGTAACCGATTACATTTGAAAATTCCGGACGAGTTCGCCCAGTGGTCGGTGAACCTACGATAATATCTTCCTGTCCGGTGTAACGGTACAGTAAAGTCTGGAACGCTGCCAACAGGATGACAAATGGAGTCACCCCAAAGCGTTCCCCGAGACCCCGGATCTTGCGAGTCAGTTCCTTCCCCAGGCTCTTGGTCTGAATCGAGCCATCATAGGTTTGTACGGGCGGGTGCGGTCGGTCGGCAGGCAGTTCAAGCACTGGAAGCTCTCCAGACAATTGTTGCCGCCAATACTCCCACATTTGCTCGCCCTGAGGACTTTCAAGCAGTTTCTGTTGCCAGCGGACATAATCAGAATACTTGACTTGCGGCGCAGGCAGCAGATTTGCTAATTGTCCATCTGGATACCCGCTCGAGATGGCTTTATACAGGATGCCAAACTCATTGGCTATCAATGTCAAAGACCACAAATCCACCACGATATGGTGCGCGGTTAACACCAAAATGTGTTCTTCTGGGCTGATTTTAAACAGCAGCATCCGGACCAGCGGACCGCTCTCAAGAGCGTAAATGGTGTAAGCTTCTTTCAATAATCGATCGTTGAGGGTATTCTCCGGCCAACCGGAAGCATCCACCAGGCTGAAGATTTCAGGGTTGGTTGCTGCCGGATCAAGAGCTTTTCCAGGGTCGGAGGAGGCGTTGAACCGGTAGACTCTTTGAACCGGCTCGCCGCTTTGAGCCAGAAAGACAGTGCGCAGCGCAGGGTGCCGCTCAATTAACTTCCAGCAAGCAGCTTGCATGGCGGCTGGCTCCACCGACGAGCGAATCCGCACGGCATAAACCGGGTTATAGACGCTACCTGGCGCCATCTGGTGCTGCAGCCATAAAGCGCGCTGGCCATGGCTGAGTGGATAATCCCGAAATGGCTCACGATCGACCTCTTCGAGAGTTGCCGAGACTTTCAACAGGTCAATTCCATTTTTTTCTGGCGTTTCAACTGCCACTCCCGAATATTTCTGGTCATCGGGTTCTACGATTTGAGCCAGGAGCAACTCGGCCAGCTCGCGCGGGTTGGGGCCACGCAGCAGGGCTGTGACCGGTAAGACCAGCTTCAAGTTAGTCTCTAACCGGTTTTTCAATTCAACTGCCATAAGCGAATCGAGGCCCAGGTAAGCCAGGGAGGTATGGGCATCAATCTGGCCAGCAGACATTCCCAGAACCTGGGCAAGCTGCGATTGGATGTAAGCCATAAGGTGGTCACGGCGGAGATCATGAAGCGCGACCGTGCTATCATCACCTGGTTTGATTGCCAAAATCTCAGCCAAAATTCCGCTCGTCCGAGAAACTGCCGAGCGTTCTACCGCTTCCACCCCTCCGCTTCCCGACTCCATTTCCTGGATCAATTGTGATAGGTAAGGCCATTGCAGAGCAGATGGGTAAAATTCACGCCACTGATCCATCCGGATAGGCATAACGCCAATTACAGCTTGCAACCCAGCAGCAAGGATCTCAAAAGCAGCCAGGCCTTGCTCAGGAGTGATCCCATCAAAACCACGCTGGGCCAAGCGGCCGCCACGTTCCGGGCGAGCCGCCAGACCGACTTCCGTCCACGGAGCCCATTGGATGCTCAAAGCCGGCAATCCACGACTGCGCCGGTACTCAGCCAGGCCGTCCATGTAGGCGTTCGCGGCGGCATAATTGCCTTGACCTGGTGAGCCAATCAAAGACGAAGCCGAAGAAAACAAGACAAAGAAATCTAGCGGGTCAGAAAGAGTTTGCTGATGTAAGATCCAGCTTCCTCGCACCTTGGGAGCAAATACTTTCTGAAAACGTTCCAAATTGAGTTGGGCAAGGATGCCATCATCCAGGACACCAGCCGCATGGAAGATACCCCCCAAAGGAGGCCGGTTGGCGCGCAGTTCCGCCAAGACAGCTCCAATCGATTGTTCAGAAGCTACATCAGCCTGGAAAATATCTACCTGGATGCCTGCCAACCGAAGCGCATCGATGGTCTCCAAGGCAGCCGGGGAGGGCGCTGAACGCCCTAGCAGGGCAATCACCCCGGCGCCACGCTGGCCCATCCACTCAGCAAACGCTAAGCCCAGGCCTCCCAGGCCGCCAGTGATCAAATAGGTTCGATCAGAACGAAATTGGCCAGAAAATGTGGGTGCCGGCTTGACCATCGCTGTCTCTTCCGGTCGGGTCAGGACAATCTTACCGGTATGCCGGCTTTGGGCCATGAAGCGGAAAGCCGCTGGGGCATTTGACATTGAAAACGCCTGGACTGGGAGCGCCTGTAACTCACCACGCTCGAACCGCTCAACCAGCCTGACCAACATTTCGCCGAGCAAGTTGGGTTTTTCAACGGCCATTCGCGCCAGGTCAATCGCAAAATAGGCAATGTTTTTCCGGAAGGGCCATAGTCCAATCGGGTTGTTGGCATAAATATCTCGTTTGCCAATTTCCAGAAAGCGACCATACGAGCGTAAGACCGCCAGGCCTTTTTCAACTGCCTCGCCAGCCAGGGAGTTCAGGATGATGTCCACCCCCGGCTCACCTGGCTGATCAGCAGTGATTTGTAAAACCTGGTCGGCAAAGGCCAGCGAGCGAGAATCCATGACATACTGAACGCCTAACGAAGCGAGTAGCTCACGTTTCTCCGGGCTACCGGCAGTGGCGAAAATAGCCGCTCCAGCCAACCGGGCCAGTTGGATCGCCGCCAGGCCAACCCCGCCTGCGCCTGCATGGATCAGAACCCGCTCACCTGGCTGGAGCCTGGCCAGATACTCCAGAGCGTAAGAAGCAGTCAAGAACACGATCGGAATTGCAGCCGCTTGCTCCCAAGTCAATGCAGCGGGTTTGCGAGCTGCCAAGCTTGACAGCGTGGTGGTGTAAAGCCCGAAGCTGGCTGGAGCAATTGCAATCACCTCGTCGCCAACCTGCCAGGCATCTACCCCCTCACCAATTGCAACAACTCGGCCAG
>JAYRWF010000201.1:0-5241 GCA_041918195.1 Anaerolineales bacterium | reverse complement strand
GGAAAATTCGTCCTGCTCAATACCAATGCCGGATATGCCTTTTACTGGTCCAACCATCCGATTTATGGCAGCAAATACTTATCAATCCTGACCGAAGATATGCCCAGCTATTATGATCTGCTGCCCCAAGATGCACTCTGGATGGACGAAGCCGCTCTGGATCGGGAACTATTACGACGTGGGATAGAGATCGTAGCAGCAGATCCAGGACGTTACTTGAATCTCTCCATTGACCGGATACCCTCCTATTTTATGTTCTGGCCAAAAGCCAGCTCTAGCCCACTGAGCAACCTGACGCGGGTCTTTTCTTATGGCCTGGCGCTCCCGTTTATTCTGGCCGGGATTGTTCTCTGGGCTGGCGACCTTCGAAAACGTCGCTTGAAACTGGATGGAGGCTTGTTGCTCCTGATATTCGGCCTGGTTTATTCTGCAATCCACCTGTTGTCCTGGGCTGGTATCCGTTACCGGTTACCGGTCGACGCCGTCAGCATGATTTTCGCAGCTCGCGGGCTTTACAGCTTGGGCCAGGCAATTTTCCTTAGAAAACAAGCATGAACTGCGTCATCTTACAACCATCCTATATCCCCTGGAGGGGGTATTTTCACCAGATTTATAAATCTGACCTGTTCATTTTCTACGATGACGTCCAATATGATAAGAATGGCTGGCGCAACCGAAATCGGATCAAAACTCGCAATGGCCCGATCTGGTTGACCATCCCGGTGCTGCACCGCGGCAGCGTCAGCGAACATATCGCAATCCAGGACATTTCCATTGACTGGAGTAAGGATTGGCAGCGCAAACACTGGCTCTCGATTCAACAATCCTATGGCAAAGCACCTTACTTTCAAGACTATGCGCCAGTTCTTGAGCCATTTTTTACCCAAAGAACTGAAAAACTGGCTGATTTTACGATCGATTTAACGATTAAGCTTGCAGAATGCCTGGGAATCAGCCGGACACGCTACGCTCGTTCCTCGGAACTGGGCGGGAGTGGGACGAAAACGGATCACCTGGTCGATTTACTGAAAAAGGTTGGAGCCGATCACTATATTAGCGGCCCATCCGCCGCGAATTACCTGGAAGCAGAAAAACTGGCCGCGGCCGGGATCGGCCTGGAATGGATGGCGTACGATTACCCGGAATACGATCAATTTTACCCGCCGTATGATCCTCAGGTATCTATCCTGGATTTGCTGTTTATGCACGGGCCTGAATCTGGAAAATTGATCTGGAAAAAAGCGTGAAGATACTCTACATCGTCCCATATGCCCCCACCCCGATCCGGACCCGGCCCTACAACCTGCTTCGTAGCCTGACTCGCCTGGGACACCAGGTCACCCTGGCTACCCTGTGGGAGAACCAGGAGGAGTTTGCAGCTTTGCAGACGCTCAACCAGGATGGGATCCAGCTCATCTGCGAACCGTTAACCAGGCTGCAAATCGCACGAAACCTTGCAGAAGCATTGCTTAAACATAAGCCATTGCAATCTTACTACTCCTGGAATCGAATATTAGCATATAAAATTGCGGGATATTCAGATAATCACTACCAGAGTTGTGATATAATCCATTTTGAGCACCTACGTGGCGCGGTATATGGATTGTTTCTGAAACGATTAAGCGAAGGGCAAACCAACCCAACCCCTCTAGTTTGGGATAGTGTTGACAATATCAGCGCCTTGTTTGAGCAGGCTGCAGCCCAGAGTAAAAGCGGATTTGGGCGTTGGATCACCCGTCTTGAGTTACCGCTCACTCGCCGCTACGAAAGCGATCTACGCGACCAGTTTTCACGCCTGCTGGTAACTTCCCCGGCTGACCAGGCGGCATTTGAAAGTTTAAAGCCTGGAAGGACATTGAACCCTAACATACCCACCAGGATCGAGGTCCTGACCAATGGGGTTGACCTGGAGACTTTCACAGCGCCTGGCGGCACTCGACAGCCAGACCAGATCGTCTTCACTGGCAAGTTGAGCTACCATGCTAATCTCGCAGCTGCGCTCTTCCTGGCCGAAAAAATCCTGCCCAAAGTCTGGGAAAAGCGCCCCCAGGTCCGGCTGCAGTTGGTGGGCAAGGACCCTCCAGCGCTTCTACTCCAGCTAGCCCAGGCTGAGCCACGGATTGAAGTCACCGGAACTGTCCCCGACTTGCCGCGTTATCTGCAACAAGCCAGCCTGTCTGCGGCGACGTTGACTTATGGCGCAGGCGTGCAGAACAAGGTTCTTGAAGCTATGGCCTGTGGCACGCCGGTTGTCGCTACCAGTAAAGCGGTCTCCGCTTTACAAGCCGTGCCAGGCCAGGATGTATTGGTTGCAGATGAGCCGGGAGAACTGGCCAGCCAGATCCTCAGGCTGCTTGAGGACCCTGCCTTACAGCAAACTATCGGCGAAAACGGACGCCGGTATATTCAACAGAACCACAACTGGGACACCATCGCCAGGAAACTGGTTGCTATTTATGAAAACGTACTCGACGCAAGTCAGCCAAACAAGAATTTGGAATAGAGTCCTCCCACTCAGTCGCAAGCGACGGCAGGTAATCCTGCTGGTAGCCTTGCTGATCGGAGACACGCTGGCGATCGGCGCTGCTTTCTGGGTTGCTTACCAACTGCGCTTTACCTTGCTTCCCTACCGGGCGCCATTTTCCTTACAGGAATACCAAAAATTAGTTTTTGCTACGATCCCGGTCTGGATCCTAATTTTCTCCGCCTTCCAGTTATACAACTCAAATTACCTATTAGGTGGTTTGGAAGAATATTCAAGGGCAATCAATGCAGTTACCAGTGGGATCGGCGCTCTTATCCTGCTAGGTTTTTTGCGCCGGGATGATCTGACTATCTCACGAGGTTGGTTGATCATTTCCTGGCTGGCAGCGCTCAGCCTGGTTTTGCTGGCGCGTTTCTGGACCCGGCGGGCAATCTATTGGCTTAGAGAGCACGGCCATTTCCTGTCTCCAACCATCCTGGTAGGAGCTAATAGCGAAGGCCGGGCTTTGGCAGAGCAATTAAGGAATACCAGGACATCTGGTCTGTATATTACAGGGTTCATCGACGAAAACTTACCTTATGGATCCAACGTAACGAATGGTTTCAAGGTGATCGGAAATTTACAGGACCTGGAAGGGGTTGTGAAGAAATCCAAAATTGAGGATGTGGTAATCGCGCCCACTGCCTTGAGCAGAGAACAACTTCTCAATATTTACCGGATGTTCAATCCCCAACCTGAAGTTAAACTGCGCCTGTCTTCGGGGCTGTTTGAAGTTCTCAACACCGGTTTAAGGGTGAAAGAACTGGCTTATGTTCCATTAATTGAAGTTAACCAAATCAGGATCACCGGGTTCGATGCATTTATGAAGGCGATCCTGGATTACAGTGTGACGATCCTTGGTTTAATCCTGGGTGCGCCGGTTTTACTGTTGCTGGCCTTCGCGGTCCGGCTCAACTCGCCCGGCCCAATTATTTACCGCCGGCGCGTCATGGGAACCAACGGAACGCAATTTGATGCCTTCAAATTCCGAACCATGCACGTCAATGGACAGGAAATCCTGGAAAAATATCCCGAGTTGAAGGCTGAACTTGACCAGACGCACAAGCTGAAAGACGATCCCCGGGTGACGCGGGTGGGCCGAATCTTGCGTAAGTTTAGCCTGGATGAATTACCACAGCTCTTCAATGTGCTGTTCGGTCAGATGAGCCTAGTTGGTCCGCGAATGATTTCCCCCCCCGAGATGGCGCAGTACGGGCAATGGGGGATGAATTTGCTGACTGTGAAACCGGGCATTACCGGCCTATGGCAGGTAAGCGGGCGATCCGATATTTCTTACGAAGAACGGGTTCGCCTGGACATGTACTACATTCGGAACTGGACGATCTGGAGCGACTTATACTTGCTACTCGCCACGCTCCCGGCCGTCTTGAAAAAAAAGGGCGCTTACTAAACCAAACCCGTATCTATGATCATCACTCAAACTCCATTGCGGATCAGCTTTTTTGGCGGGGGCACTGATTTTCATAACTTCTACAAAAATGAAGAAGGCTGTGTGTTGAGCACAGCCATCGACAAATTCATCTTTGTGATCGTCAAGGAACGCTTTGACCACCTGGTTCGGGTGGGTTATACCCGTAGCGAACTGGTCGATAAGGTTGGCGACATTCAACATGAACTGGCGCGCGAGGCCCTACTCTTATCCGGAATCACCGAAAGGATAGAAGTTGACACGATCGGCGATATCCCCGCCTCTGGCTCGGGCCTGGGCTCATCCAGTACTGTGACAGTTGGGATTCTGAACGCGCTGGGTGTCTACAGGAACCAACCAGCGACCCATGAAATGCTAGCCCAACAAGCCTGCCAGATTGAAATCGACCGCTTGCAAAAGCCGATCGGCAAGCAAGACCAATATATTGTTGCCTATGGCGGCCTGCGCTTTATCCGCTTCTTGCCGGATGAGGAAGTGGCGGTTGAGAAGATCGAACTGGATGCGATCCAACGCCAACGGTTTAATCAGCAACTGATGCTGTTCTACACCAACACTGCCCGGCGTAGCGAGAGCGTGCTCAACGAGCAGAACACCAACATCAGCCGGCGGATGGACGTCTTGCGCGAGCTGAAAGCGATGGCCTATCAAGGCCGGACTCTGCTCGAAAACGGCCATTTTGACGACTTTGGGCGCTTGCTGCATGAAAGCTGGCAGTTCAAGAAAAAATTAGCCAGCCGGATTAGCAACAACGCAATTGACCAACTGTATGAAAGAGCCATCAAGGCCGGAGCGTTAGGTGGAAAAATCACTGGCGCAGGGGGCGGCGGCTTTTTACTGTTATATTGTCCTTTTGAGGCCCAACCAGCCGTCCGGGCTGCCTTATCACCCCACCAGGAGTTGACCTTCAACCTGGAGTGCGACGGCAGCAAAGTCATTTTCAACTACCGAAGGTAACGATGCAAACCACTCCTCTGAAAACTTTCTCCCACCAGACGGAACCCGACCCCATCCAGGATTACCTGGAGCGCCTGTCTGACACTATCTTAGCAATTTCGAAAGACGACATTTGGACGGTTGTGAACGTCTTATACCAGGCCTGGCAGGAGGGTCGCAGGATTTTTATCTGCGGCAATGGCGGTAGCGCAGCCACAGCTTCCCATATGGCTAACGATCTAAATAAATTTACCCTGGTCGAAGGCCAAGCGCGCATGAAAGCAATTGCCCTGACAGATAATGTCCCCCTCATGACAGCCTGGGCTAACGACTC
>JAYRWF010000200.1:0-3423 GCA_041918195.1 Anaerolineales bacterium | reverse complement strand
TTCCTCCGTTGAATCTGGTTGGTAAGGTTATTTAGTTTTCATTATACAATAGTTCTGATAGCGCCAACCAATCGCCTGGGCGGTTTTCGATTTCGACGCCTGTCAGCAGATCGCCGGATGCGACCAGGGATGACAGGGCGCGCTGAACTTGGGGCGCTTTCCAGCCAAACAATTTCACCAATTCGGCTGGCCGGGCGACACCGAGTGAGCGGAAGTAGAGCAGAACCAGTTTTTGACGGGCAGTTGTTTCCTGAATTGAATGCGCCTGTTCTGGCAGATTGGGATAATGGCGGGCAACGGCGTCATAGGCAAAGGCATAATGCCACGCGCCTGAGCGGGTCACAGCAACGGGGACAATCTTAAAGTCGGATTGCAGGTCAGCCAGGGCACGATTGAAACGGCTTTCGCTGCCAGGGCTGGTCATGTGGGTGATCCGGCGCAGGGCAACGGTGTCCAGCGGACCTTCAACCAGGATTGCTTCGTAGACCTGCCTGGCTTCCAGGGTCAGGCGGCCTTGTTCGTATTGGGTCAAGTAATCGGTTTCGTAAGCACCATAGTTTTCGCTCAGGGCGTAAAAATAGGGGGCGACTGCCATGGAGAGCATGGTGGCTTTTTGGCGCAGGATCTTGGCGTAGTACCACTGATTGCTGCCGAGCAAACTGTCTTTCCAGCCCCAGGTGACATGCCCTGGGTCGTCATGGGCATCGGCCACAGGCCGATCGCCAGCGACGGCTGTCCATAAACTGGGCAGGTCGACGCCACTGATCGGCCAGAAGAAAATGAAGCCGCGCTGATTAACGAAGTCAACCGCCTGGCAGCGTTCGTGCAGGCGTAGCTCCGGCAGGAGGCGAAAGTTGCGGGCGCGGTATTCCGCCAGGATTTCGGGTGGGATTAGAAGGGTCATATCCGGATTATACAGGAGAGGGGCGGTTTTGGTCGATCCGGTGTGGGCTCGAGCGTCGCTTAGGCTTGCCTGGGGTGATGCCAAAATCACCCGTATGGGTTAATGAATATCCTTACTTTGTCCGGCTGCTGGTCGATGACAATTCAGATACTATTTGATAAATTTATGCCTACCCGACCTCAGTTGGTCAGGGCATTCCGATGCTTGAGGAGCGCCTTCGATGTCTGCCGCCAGCCAGCCCAAGAAACGCCGTGTCTTGATCGCTTCTGGTCATGGGCTTTTCGCTCAAGGCTTGCGTAGTTTGTTGAGCGAGCGGCAAGCTGCTGGGGTTGAGGTGGTGGGGGTGGTGAAAAACCTGGAGCAGGCGATGGCAGCGCTTGAGCGGCTTGATCCAGACTTGATTATTGTTGATTACGATGATGTGTCCCTGAACCGGGATGAGTTCCTGGCGCGATTTGTCGAGGGGCAGAAAAAACTACGCGTGGTACTGCTTTCGCTGCAGAGTGGAAAGGAAGCCCTGGTATATGATCGCCGCAGCCTGGAAGCATCCCAAATCGACGATTGGTTGAAGGAATGGAATTATTCAGATGAGGCCAGATTATTGTTGGATAATGCGCGGGAGACGGCGGGAGGTATGGGCCGGAGCTCTGAAGTTCAAAACGGGAGAGTTGCTATGAAAAATCGTTCAAAAAACTTGCTGCACCTGGGAATCGCATCGATCCTTACCTTGATCAGCACAGTCGTGGTGTTCCTGATCCTGGACAACATCCGTTTGCTGCCGACGCCTGCCAGCGCCCAGGCAGCTTCGATCGATAGCTTATTCCGGGCCGAGTATGCGGTCATTTCCTTTCTTTTTTCATTGATTGTGGTTTTCATGCTTTACAGTATATTTGTCTTCCGGCGGAAGCGCGGCGATGCCAGCGATGCGGCCCATGTCGAAGGCAATACGCCGCTGGAAATCACCTGGACGGTGATACCGTTGCTGACTGTATTTGTTTTTGCGATTTGGGGTGGGCAATCGCTGCGTGAAGTGACTAAGGCTGAGCCGAAGCCGTTGATTGTGAACGTGATCGGACAGCAGTGGGCCTGGCGCTTCGAATACCCCCAGGCGGACGGAAATAAAGTCATTTCCGATAAGATGTATTTGCCGGTGGACCAACCGGTATTGTTGCGTTTAAGCTCGGTGGATGTGATCCACTCGTTTTGGGTGCCGGAGTTTCGGGTAAAGCAGGACGCCCTGCCGGGAGGGGAGGAATTTGTCCGCCCGCTACGGGTGACGCCTTCGGAGATCGGCAATTATAAACTGCGCTGCGCAGAGCTGTGCGGGGTTCAGCACACGACAATGGAGTCGGATGTCATCGTCACTTCGATGGAAGAGTTTGACGCCTGGATATCCGAACAATCTGGGGAGTCGCCTGATCCGGTAGTGCGTGGGGAAAAAGTTGCCCAAAACTTTGGCTGCCTGGCCTGTCACTCAATTGATGGCGCCACCCTGGTTGGCCCGAGCTGGAAGGGAGCGTTTGGCGGAGAAGTCGTTCTGGTGGATGGCACGACGCTGCCTGGCGATGAAGCTTACCTGCTTGAATCGATCATCAACCCGAACGCCAAGATTGTTGAGGGCTTTGCAGCCGGTATTATGCCGCAAAACTTTGCCACGCAAATGACCGAGAAGCAGATCAACGACGTGATTGCATATATCAAATCCTTGAAGTAGTCAGGCAGGGATTGAGGAGGTCTTTATGGAACAAACTAAAAAAGTAAGTTTCTTCTCCTATGGGCTGGTGCGTGGTACGGCTGGTTTTATTGCCGGCATGTTGGTCGGGATCGCCCTAACAAGCGCGATCCGCCTGGCCCTGGGTTTGCCGGTCAGCGAGGCGGATGCCTTTGGCCTGAGCCAGCCAGCCTGGATCACCGGCGCTATTTTTGCCTTCCTGGGCTTTATGCTGGCCCAGGGCGTGCTGGGTGACTGGATTAAATCGGCGAAAGGTGAGGAAGTTCCCGATCACCCGCAGGATGCTTTTCCGTCTGGCTGGGCGCGTTACCTGAGCGTCAGCTATGACCATAAGGCGATCGGCATCCAGTATGGGGTGACTTCGCTGATTGTCCTGCTGTTAGCCGGGTTGTTCGCACTGATCTTCCGTACCCAACTGGCGATTAACCAGGACCTGATCGGTCTGCGCAATTACAACACTGTGATGACTCTGCACGGTATTGTGATGATCGGCGGGATTTTGCTGGGCGTTGGAGCGATGTCGAACTACCTGGTGCCCTTAATGATTGGGGCCAACGATATGGCTTTCCCGCGCTTAAACGCCTTTGCGTTCTGGGTCAATGTGCCCGCAGTATTGATCCTGTTGAGCAGCCTGGTGTTTGGCGGACTGGAGACCGGTTGGACTGGTTACCCACCGTTGAGCACGCGCGGCCCACTGGGTACCGATATGTTCCTGCTTGGGGTGTATTTCATCGGCCTGTCATCGATCCTGGGTTCCTTGAATATCATCACCACGATTGTACGCCTG
>JAYRWF010000199.1:0-4181 GCA_041918195.1 Anaerolineales bacterium | reverse complement strand
GTGAAAGGAGAAAAAGATCATGGCAAGTGTTACGTTTGAACATGTCTACAAGCGTTTTGGTGATGTCATTGCTGTCAATGACCTCAACCTGGACATTGCAGACAAAGAATTTTTGGTTCTGGTTGGACCCTCTGGCTGCGGCAAGACAACTGCGCTGCGCTGCCTGGCAGGGCTGGAAGATATCAGTGATGGCAAGATTATGATTGGCGACCGCGTGGTGAATGATGTGGCGCCTAAGGATCGCGATATTGCCATGGTCTTCCAATCCTACGCCCTGTATCCGCACATGTCGGTATACGACAACATGGCTTTTGGCCTGAAGCTGCGCAAGACCCCAAAAGCAGAAATTGATGCCCGGGTCAAAGAAGCCGCTAAGGTACTGGGGATCGAAGCGTTGCTTGAGCGCAAGCCCCGCCAACTCTCCGGCGGCCAACGCCAACGTGTAGCGGTGGGACGCGCCATTGTGCGCAAACCGAAGGTCTTCCTGTTCGACGAGCCACTCTCGAACCTGGACGCCAAGCTGCGCGTTGAAACCCGCGCCAACATTAGCAAGCTGCACCAACAACTCGAAACCACCTTCATCTACGTGACCCACGACCAGGTGGAAGCCATGACCATGGCTTCGCGCATTGCCGTAATTGCCAAGGGCATCCTTCAGCAGGTCGACACCCCGCAACAGCTCTACGATTTCCCGGCCAACCTGTTCGTCGCCGGTTTCATTGGCTCCCCGGCTATGAACTTCTTCCCGGCCACCCTCAAGCAGGAAGACGGCAAGTTGCTTGTCGACGCCAAGAGCTTTGTAGTCCAGATCCCCGAAGAGCGCGTCAAGGCTTTCCAACCAGCAGTTGGCCGCAAGGTGATCTTTGGCCTGCGCCCCGAGGACATCCACAACCCTGAGTTTGCTGCGCCAGGCATCATCGCCCAGCCAGTCAACGTGGAAATCGAAGTGGTCGAATTGATGGGCAACGAAATCTTTGTCTACATGAAGAACGGCGACCACAATTTCGTCGCCCGAGTTGACCCACGCAGCCGCTACCGCATGGGTGACAAAACCCAGGTGGTATTCAACATGGCCAACATGCACCTCTTCGACGCTGAGACCGAGAAAGCCATCCGTTAGTCAATGCTTTAAGAAATCCTATCGAGGCGTCTCCCTCGTCTGCATCCCTGGGAGACGCCTTACCTTGTAAAGAAATAAGGAGTTTGAAAATGTACAAACTGGTTCTTCTCCGCCACGGGCAGAGTGCCTGGAACCTGGAAAACCGCTTCACCGGCTGGACGGATGTTGGCCTGACCGACCAGGGGCGCCAGGAAGCGCACACCGCTGGCCGCCAGCTCCGGGAAAACGGCTTTACCTTTGATCTGGCCTATACTTCCGTCCTGAAGCGGGCGATTCAAACCCTGTGGATCACCCTGGAAGAGATGGAATTGGAATGGATACCGGTTATCAATGCCTGGCAGTTGAACGAACGCCATTATGGCGCCCTTCAAGGGCTGAATAAATCTGAAATGGCGGTTCAATATGGCGAAGCACAAGTGAAAATCTGGCGTCGCAGCTACGATGTGCCACCTCCAGCCCTGGACTGGGACGACGAGCGCCACCCACGCTTCGACCGCCGCTATGCTGGCCTGAGCAAAGAGGAACTGCCTGGCTGCGAGTCGCTCAAACTGACCCTGGAGCGAGTCCTGCCCTACTGGCACAAGGAAATCGCGCCGGCGATCCTCAGTGGCAAGCGCCTTTTAATCGCCGCCCACGGCAATAGCCTGCGAGCTATGGTGAAATACCTGGACAATATTTCCGACCAGGAAATTGTTGAGTTGAATATCCCGACCGGCATCCCATTGGTCTATGAGCTAGATACGAATCTAAAACCAATCAAAAGCTACTACCTGGCCGACGAGGCAGCCGTCAAAGCGGCCGCCGAGGCGGTCGCCAAGCAAGGCGCAGCAAAATAACCTCAAAAACAGCCGGGCATGAAACAAACCCGGCTGTTTTTTTATTAGTTTTATGCAGCACTTATTGATTTTCCAACCATTCTTTGCTAAGATAAACTTAACAATAATCCGCTCTCGGGGGAGGGCAAATAATCCAAAAGGAGATCTAAATGAAAATCAAGCTGATCATCGCAGTAATCATCTCTGCATTAATGGTTTCTGCATGGGCGCCGGTCCCAATCGATTGGAACGCCAAGCACGAAGAAACTGCCCAGACTGCGGCAGCGACCTTGACACTGGTGATCAACAATAAAACTGGCGAGACCTTCACAATAACCATGAAAGGTCCAGCCACCTACACATGGAAAATCAAACCGGGCAAGAATACCCAGACCATTGTGCCCGGAAAATATAAATACAGCTACAAAGCCTGTGGCGGGACGGCTAAGAACGGCACAATTGAGGTCAAGAAGAACAACCAGACCCTGGTGCTGGCGGTTTGCAAACAGAAGGCCGGCAACAAGACAGTCAGTGTGACGGTCCAGAATAATACAGGCGGGTACATGACCCTCAGCCTGACTGGTCCGGCAACCTATCGCTTCCAGCTTAAACCAGGCAAATCTACTATTAACGTGATCAAGGGGAAATATAACTATACCGCCTGGGGCTGTGGGGGCTCTTCGGCAAGCGGGACCAAAAACCTGAAAGGCGGCACCGTCTGGACCTGGTGGTGCGGCTGAGTTTTTATTCGGTCGATAACAATTCAAACCTGCCTGGCAGGTTTGAATTGTTTAATCAGACCATCGCTTCTTACGCCCAAAGAGTAGGCCCAGGGCCAGGCCGCCAAGCAGCGTCAGCCCGCCAACAGCAATGAAAATATCCCGCCAGAAGCGCTCGGGAAACAACCGAATCAGGGTATCGCTAAAATTGAAAGTCCAGGTACCGGCGGCAAAAAAGACGTTATGAAAAGCAACAAAAACCACCCCAAAGCTGAGCAGGATTAAAGCCAGGAGCGAGCCGAGCAGGATCACCGCCAGCCATCCGCCGCGCCCCAAGCTGCTTAGATAAGTGCTTCGCCAGCCGCCATACCAGGCCCATAACCACAACCCAAACAACAATGCCAGGGAAAGCAGCCAGACATTGATAGCAGCCTTGACAACCACCTTCACATCCAGCATATGCTTTAGCTCGCGCTCGTTATACATCGGTTGTCCGTCTTCAAAGCGCAGATCGCCCAGGAAGGAAATATCGGCTGAATTGAGCAGGTATTGGCGAGCGATGTCGGCGTATTTCAGGCGTTCTTCCGACGTGAATCCATAAGAATCAGGGGGAAATCCCGGCATCCGATATTCAAGCTGGATGTAAAGCGGGGTTAGCATCAACCGCACTACGGCCAGGGTCAGCGCGACTGGCGTCAGGAGCGTGACCAACCAACCCAACCCCCGATGGTTATATTTTTTAAGTTTGGATTCGGGTTGAGGGCTACGGGCGGCTTCATTCATTGCAATTCCTCCATACCACCAAAAAGGATATAGTTTAATACCATATTGTTGGTGATCCACTCAATTGGAGCCAGATCGTCGCTGAAAACCAGCGTGCTATCCGGGGTTGGCTGCTGGTAAACCACCAGGCGCTCAATTGCCTGCTGAAGCAGGGGGTGGATGTCCCCCTCTGCCTGCAAGGCGACGTAATTACGATATAAGTGAGTAATCTCAGTCGGCTGAACGGTGGCATAGATGATTGAGTTGAAAGTGCCAGGCAAATCCATCACATAGACCGAAGGAAATATCGTCTGAATTGTACCCACCAGGCCATCGATCAGCCGCCGGTCATCCGGCGCCCGCCCAACATTGATCACCATCACACCGTCTTCTTCCAGACGGTCGCGCACGATCTGAAAGAATTCTCGAGTGGTCAGATGCCAGGGAATGTAAGGCGGCCGATAGGCATCCAGGGCAATCAACGAGTAGCGCCGAGAACTGTGCTCCAGGCCCCAACGGCCATCTTGAGCAACAGCATTCAGGTTGGGTTCGTTCATGTCAAAATAACGCCGCCCGACTTCAATGATCGCCGGATCAATTTCAAAACCATCGATTGGGATCGGCCCAAAGACAGCGCTGGCCTGGCGCGCCAGAGTACCTGCCGCCAGCCCGACAATCGCCAGGCTTTTAACATCCTCAGGCCGGTAGGGAGAGGCGTTCAGAAATGGCCCAGCCAGAAATTGCTCCCACGGACCAGAGTAGCTC
>JAYRWF010000198.1:0-3416 GCA_041918195.1 Anaerolineales bacterium | reverse complement strand
TCCGCCCATCGACAATCCCACCAGACTGGCTGACATCTCAATCCCCAATCCGTCGAGCAGCTCGAGCAATTGGCGGTCGAACAGGTCAGCGTTGTAAGCGACCTTCGGGCGGTCCGAACCGCCGCGCCCGAACAAGTCGTAACGCAGCACGCGCAGGCCGGCTGCCAGCAAGGCGGGTACGGTCGGATCCCAGATATAGGATGGGACCGAGAAGCCATGCACCAACACCACCAGCGGCGCATTTTCTGGGCCGGCCAGCTCATACGCTGTCCGGCCGGCGGAGAGTTGAATCAGGCCAGGCGCTTCAGGGGACATAGATCGGCAGCTCCAGTACCTCGTAGCGCCCATTGTCTCGTCGCAGGGAAAACTCGAATTGGGTCATTGGCCAGTAGAAATCGCCTTCTTCGCCGCAGCACGGCCCAAACTGGAACAGGCTGCCATCGGGTTTCCCCAGCTCGAGGGTGAAGCGGACCGTATTCCCGGAAAGCTGTTCCCGCTGGACGATATTCCGAATGGTCAGGCCGCAGACCCCACCGTTTATCGTGCAGTAAGCCTGGAACAACGCCTCCAGGCCATCCGGCGGCAGGTCGGGGTTCATCTCGATCAGGAGCTCCCGGTCCCCGGCGTACAGGCTGGCCGCTTCGCCGTACTGGCCGCTGGCCAGGGCGGAGAAATAAGCTTCCAATACGGCCTGGGCGGCTTCGAGTTCCTGTGCCTGCTGGGGTGTGTTCATCCGCGCCAGGCGGTCGGCTGCCAGGTCGCGCATGGCTTGTTCAATCGCCGGGTCGCCAGGTTGATCGCCATCGCCGGAGAAAACCAGCCGGGTAGTAAGGGCGTCTGCAGTGGCCGGGTCGCTCTGTACAGATTCGAAGCTCCCCAGGGCGTCGATCCAGCGGTACAGACGGGTCAGTTGAGGTGCGGTCAGGCGCAGGGGTTCGAAATTTTGTCCCGGCCCTGCTTTGCATGAGCTGGCCAGCACCTCGCCGCTGCGATAAATCGCCAGGTCATCGCACAGTCCGGCAATCCCACCGGATTGTTGCCAGGCCAGGGCCAACCCCCAGGCTGCGCCGCTGTTCCCGGCCGCGGCTTCTTGGGCTGCCAGGCGCGCCCATTCGGCCAGCATGCGTTGCTCGCTTGGTCCGGCGGTGATCTCGCCCTGCCCGCTAAACAAGACCTTCCCGGCCGGCGTTTCGGCTTCGAAGGGCGCGTAGCGGGCGACGAATTCGCGCAAATCTGCCGCCCGGTCGGGTGAAACAAATTTAGCCGCGTTCTGAGCCTGTCCGCAGAGTCCATATTCAATGCCAGCCAGCCCGATCGAAGCACTGTTGCATTGGCCGTCTGTGATCAAAGCCCAGACCAGTAGCGGCTGTATACCCTGCGGGCGAGGGGCGCTGGCCAGCAGGACCTGTCTGCCAGACTGGTCGGTGTGAAATTCATACGCCTGGCTGTCCTCCGCCGGGCCGGCTTTGAGCAGGATTTTGAAGCCTGGCACGATCGCCTGGGTGCACATCTGACCCGGTTGGTAGATGCCCAGGCAACCGTCTGGCCATTCGATCGATTCAACCGCGATCGTGCGCAACTCAGCTTCCGGGATTCCCAACATTCCGGCCAACGTAGATCGGGCCGCCTGCACGGCGGGGTTATCGCTTCCTGGTAGGGTAGTGGCAAGTTCGCCGGGGAGCGGAGATTGACCCGGCTCGATGTAGGCGGTTTCGATCGTCGGCAGCGGAGTGAGCTCAGCCGGCGGCGAGCCGGGGTAAGCCGGCGCCTCAGGGCTGGCGCAGGCTGCTAACAGTCCCAGCAAGAGGAACAGGGGAATGATTTTCTTCATCGGGCGCCTCCGTTCAGGCCGCCTGGTCAAGGCCCACTGGCCCGCAGCAACTCCAGCCCGTTCAGGTCGGTGGCGTATTGATAAAGGCTGCTGTGGAGGCGCAACTCGATCTGCCAGCCGGGCATTGCCACGCGCAAGCAGAGGGCGGTTTTTGGGTGGGGGGTTGGTAGCAGGGCGCAGGTATCCGGCCAGGTGACCGGTTTGACTGAAGCGATTTCGATCGCCTGCGGGGACAGGTTTAACTGGCTGGCCAGGTCCTGGCGAGCGGCCAGCGCGGCGGCCGGGATGGTAAACACCAGTTGAGCGTCCTGGCTGCTGCGGAAGGCGAACAGCGGCAGCCCGCCAAATACGGCCTGGGTGGTCTCGACCAGACCCTGGAAACCAGGCGCCGGCGCTCCTGGACAGGCAGCTGCATTCGAGCGGATAAAATCAAAACACAGGTTCGGCCAGGTGACCGCTTCCAGCTCGGTAATCCTCAATTGCGAGGGTTGCAGCTTGAGCGAGGTGGCCAGGGTAGCCAGCAGCGGGTCGAGCGCAGCCAGGTTCGGGCTGGGCTGCTCAACAACGGTTGGCGTGGAAGGGGGGACTTCGCTCGGGGACGGCGTGCTGGGTTGTGGGCTGGGTCCAACTTTGCTCTGGACGGCCTCGGTTGCGGCGGTCGTCGCAGTCGCCTGGGGGAGGGCGGTTGAGGTGGCGGTTGGCGCAGCGGTTTCTGTCTCGATCGGTCCTTCCGGGGCGAGCGGAGTTTCAGCAACAACCGGCTCGCCAGGGCTGGCTGGAGCGCCTTCCGGGTTGGCCTCGGTTTGCAGGATCGATCCGGAGGTCAGCGCGCTCGGACGGTTCGAGTCGAACAGGCTGCCATCGCAGGCCGCCAGGCTGAACAAAAGCAGGCAGGTGATAAGCAATATTTGTTTCATGAAGGATTACCTTCCGTGAATTAACTGCAGTTTTATTTTACTATAAAGCCGCCGTCTGGCATTATAAGCCGCTCTTGAGCAGATTTTTTCTGCTACAATAAGGCTTGCATTATTCTATGTAAGGAGAACCTGTATGCCTGAATTTCCGATTTCGATCCAGGGGTTTCGCAAGGTTTACGGTAATTTTGTCGCCGTTCAGGAGCTGGACTTGCAAGTCGAAAAGGGGGAGATTTTTGGGCTACTCGGGCCGAATGGGGCTGGCAAAACAACTACCCTGGAATGCCTGGAGGGCATCCGCCAACCGACTGCCGGAAAGTTACGCATCCTCGATATTGACCCACAGCGTGAGCCGCGTCGCCTGGCAGCCCGAATCGGCGTTCAGCTCCAGAGCTCTGGGTTGCCGCCGAACATGACCGTCGAAGAAGCGATGAAGTTTTTCTGCGCCTATCACGCCGTTCAGCCACGTTTCGATATACTCGAACGGATGGGTCTGGCCGAAAAGCGCCGGGCGGTCTATGAGGGCCTTTCGATCGGCCAGAAACGCCGCCTGAACCTGGCCCTGGCTGTGGCGCATCAGCCTGCGGTGGTGATCCTGGACGAGCCGACTGCCGGGTTGGATGTCGCCTCGCGCGTCGAGCTACACAGCCTGATGGACGAGCTGCGCCAGC
>JAYRWF010000197.1:0-4690 GCA_041918195.1 Anaerolineales bacterium | reverse complement strand
TTGGGCCCGAGGCCCAGCGCTACCCGCTCCAGGCGATCGGTCACCATACCCTGCAGCGGGTGCACTCCACCCATGCCAACAACGATTGGCTGATCGAAGCCTTCCCCCAGCGGGTGTTCATCAACCCGCTGGACGCCGGAGCACGCGGCATTCGTGATGGCGACCGGGTGCGGGTTTTTAATGAACGGGGTAATATTGAGTTGCCTTGCCGGGTGACGCCGAAGATCCTGCCTGGGGTGGTCGATATCCCTCAAGGAGCCTGGTGGTCGCCGGCCAAGGATGGCAGCGACCAGGGCGGCTGTATCAACTTGCTGACTTCCGAGCGCTGGACGCCGCTGGCCTTCGGCACTGCCCAGCACACCGCCATGGTGCAAATCGAAAAGTGTTAAAACCAGGGGCTGTCCAAAAAGTGCGTTTGGACAGCCCCTGGTATATTAGAAGATAAAGCGTAGCGGGCTGGTCAGCTTATCCAGGCTGCAGCTTTCGTACACCTGCTGAGGGCCTTTTTCAACCCGCACCGCCAGGACATGCCGTTCCCCATCCCGGTTGGAAATAAATTCAACCCGCCATTGGCCCGGCGCTTCTTCAACCGCTTGATCCAGCCGGTAGGCATCCAGAGAGGAATCGCCGCTCTGCTGGCGCAGCGCAAATTCGGCCGACTGGGCCGCCGGGGGATAGACCGTCCGGCCGCGCAGGTTTTCCAGGCGGAGCTTCCCGGCCTGCCCGGCTTCCAGCAGCGCAGGCGCATCCGCCGCGCTCACCCGCCCATACAGAATTCCGCTCGGCAGGTAATAGACATTGGCTGCAAAACGATGACCGCCGATATGGCTGCACTCCCAGGCTGCCGGGCCAGCCAACTTCGAGAGCGCCTGGTAGGCCGGGAAGCCGATCCGCGCGCAGCATTGATCACGCCGGCCATTGGTGCAAACCAGGTAGATCGGCTCATCTACGAGTTGGCCCTGGGATACTGGCTGCCCATCCAACACCGCCGGCAGGTCAATCGTCAGCAAATCCTCATACGCCCCCAGCTCAAAACGAAGCAGGCGGGCGCCCGTGTCGGAAGCGATTGCCACAAAGAAACGGATCCAGCGCGGCGAACGCTCGTCCTGCTTGATCAACAGCACCTTGGCGGCCGGCAGGCTTTTCGCAATCCCGGTCAAGCGCTGCTTGACTTCGTCCGGGAGAGCGCTTTTTTCGAAGGCCTTTTCTTCCCACGTCCCGCGATATTCCAGCAAGAAGAAGACCTCCGCCCGCCCGGCTGTGCCAATTAACCCCTCGCCAGCCTGTGCGGACAGCGTGGAGCAGAATTGATCTTTCATAATTCCTCCGATTAAATACGCAAGGCTGGCTTGCCAACGCCGGTTACCGAAATCCCCAGCGCGCCTTCAAGCCAGCCTTTAGGTTGAACCGAAAAGTAACCGGTTAGTCGCCGGCGCGTTTGCCGAGCGCCCGGTCCAGCATCATCAAGCCTTGCAGCGAATCGCCAATCATCTTCAATTGGTCGACGATCTGCTGGGCATTCTTTTCCTCTTCGACCTGTTCGTTGATGAACCAGTGCAGCATCACCTGGGTCGGGTAGTCGTTTTCCTTCAGCGCCTGGGCATAAATTGCGTTGATCAGGCTGGTGACTTTCTGCTCGTGCTTCAACACTTCAGCGAACAGCTCAGCCGGGCTGCTCCATTCGATCGGCGGGGCAGCGATCGCGCCCAGGCTGACCGCGCGGCCGCGATCCTGGATGAATTCAAAGAACTTCATCCCGTGCTCGTATTCCTCCTCACTCTGGACCTTCATCCAATGGGCAAAGCCGGAGAAATTCTGGGCCTCAAAATAGGCCGCCATCGATAGGTACAGGTATGAAGAATAGTGTTCGTGATTAATCTGGTCGTTCAAGAGTTTGTAGAGGGTGTCTGAAAGCATATATTTGCTCCTTCTTATCGGAATTTGTACATTATTTAGATGCAATTACACCGAGAAAGTTGCATCCCTGGTCACCGGGTATCATCACCTAAAAACCTAACTCTGTCAAGATCGTTTTTTCGCCGCGTCCGGCCGGCGATGATTTGGCCAGCAATTCGTCCCAGAAACGCTCGTCGTAGCGCCGCGAGCGCACCGGCAGCGGCATCGGCACTCCCCAACCGAGCAGCAGGACCTCCTCTTTCGGCTGCAGGCGGGCCAGCATGCCGCGCAGCGCCTCGCGCCCGGCCAGCCCGGACAGCACGGCGTGGATATCGTCCTCGTCGCCCAACCAGCCGGAGACACGCGTCCCCAACTGGGACATCACTTCGTCGTAAATCTGCGATGGGCGCTGGTCCACAATCAGCAAGGTGACGTAATACTTGCGCAACTCGCGCGCGATCGTGCTGAAGGTCGTTTGGGCGGCCATCGTGCGGTTGAGCAGTTTATGGGCTTCTTCGACCACGATCACCAGCGGGCGTGGTTCGTCCTTCCCCGAGGTGCGGAACTGGTTGGTGCGCTCCTCCCAGGCCTGGCGGATGCGCCGCGTGAGCAGATTGCTCACCAGCAGGTAATCCAGGTCCTGCTCGTGATTGCCAAAGGACAGGATGATGTGCTGCCCGGCCTCCAGCGACTTGATGATTTCGCTGACCGTGTCGGCGGCCGGTTTTTCTACCACGTAGTCCAGGTTGAAGACCCGCCGCAGCTTGGAAAACAGCCCCTCTGCCGCAGCTACATTGACACCCTTTTCATTCGCCCAGTATGCGATGCTGCCCGGAGCCGGGATCTTCTTGCCTTTCTCGTCCTCAAACACTTCGTTGGTCATCTGGCGGAAGGCATTGAACCAGTGCTGGCGGCCGAAAGTCGAGACCAGCGCATCCAGGGTGGTCGGGGTGGTCTCTTTCAGGTTCAGCTCCTGGGTCAGCAGCTCGATATCTTCCGGCATAATATCGCTCATCGCGATTTCCAGGTTGTAATCGGGCGGGTTGCCGCGGATCAATGCCCCTTTGCCCAAGCCAACCACCCGGACCCGGGTGGAAAATCTGTCCTTCAAGCCGATCACGCGCTGGCCGGTGTCCGAAGCGGTGTCGTTATAGGCATATTCATTGTGCATATCCAGCACCAGCACCGAGGCTTTGTTGTAGTGGATCAGGCCGGCCAGCACCAGGCGGGTCAGGAAGGACTTTCCCGTGCCGGTCGCTCCAAAGACGCCCGACGAGCGCTGGACGAATTTTTCCAGGTTCAGCACCACCGGGTGCTCTTGCTCGCGCGTGTAGCCGATCACAAAGCTGCCTTTTTCCTCCGGCTTGCCGAAAATTTCGGCGATATCACCCTGGCTGGCCAGGCGCACCGGGGCATGGTGCTGCGGCACAGTCTTGACTGGCAGCAAGCGCGGCTCGGGCCGCAGGCCGAGCTCGATTTCCTCCAGCCAGCGGGTGTAGCTCGGGCTGCCCGGCTGTGGGCCGCGCTCCAGCATCAAGGCCGGCAGGACTTCCAGGTTGGTGAACAGGGTCTGGCCGTGCAGCAAAGCCGCCAGCTCGGCCGGTAAACGCGCCTCGGATTGTTCGTCGGCGAAGCGCGGGTCGGTAGAGCCAAGCTGCAAATCGGTGACCAGGCCATAGAACTGCCAGTCGCCGCTCTCGGTGACCACAAACGCGCCTTCCTGGACCTGCTGGGCCGGGACGGTCAGCCGGACGCGGAAATTTTCCTTTAAACCGCCGCCAACAATATAGCCAATCGGCGTGCCGGACTCAGGGATCGAGGGTGAATTGGGCATGGCAACCTTTGTCCTCTAAATCTATTCGACGATATCCCCGAGGGCGCTCAGCACCGTCATCAGGGTCTGGTAATCATCGCGCAGCAGGACGATCAACTCTTGCGTGGCGCGGTTGAACCAATCCGGGTCGCCCGAGCGGCGCTGGGCCAGCCCGGCCTGCTGGAGATGGGCAGCCAGCAGCTCGCCGACCGGCAGGTCCACGGCCCGCAGCAGATGGCGGAAATAGCCGAAATGGCCGGCCGAAGTGAACTGGTTAATCTCGGCTTCATCGCACAGGAAAATTTTGTCCAGGCTGAGCGGCGGGCGCGGCGGAAGGAGATGGAAAATTCGCCCGTTCTGTTGGTAGCCAACCGCCAGGACGCTCATCTCCACCGGCACGTTGCGGTTAACCCGGTTGTCGGCAATCACCGCCTCCAACGAAAGCGGGTCGGCCGATTCAGCCGTCACCAGTTGGCGCACCAGGCCATCATCATCAATATGGATGTCGTGCAACAGGCCGAAAATCTGGTAGTCGCTCTCCAGCGGCACGCGCACCAGCGCCCCAAAGGATGGCGCGCTGAGCTGGTTGACCCGGCAGCCGATGACAAATCCGGAAGTCGCTGCCCGCAGCAAGCGCCCGATTTCTAAGCTTGTGGTCATGAATACCTCGTCCGTCCTTGATAATTCTTGGCAGCTTGCTTATTGGAGATCGAGCCAACCTCGACGCCCCGGCTGCGCAACTCATGGATAATCATCTGGGTCACCTGGGCCTTATCTTCCATCGTGACCAGGGCGGTCTCATGCGCCCGGTGCAGCAGGTAAGGATAAGGCCGGCCCCCCAGCAGGCGGCATTGGTCGATCAAAACCGCCTGCAGGCTGTCCAGGCAAACCAGGTTGGCAGCCACCCAGGCCGGGATCTCGACCCGCGCCAGGTGTGATTCCTCCGGCCCGCCCACGTTCAGGTAGAAAAAGTGTAGCGCG
>JAYRWF010000196.1:0-2767 GCA_041918195.1 Anaerolineales bacterium | reverse complement strand
TTATATCTGCGGCATTGGCGGTAGCGCAGCCACAGCTTCCAATATGGCTAACGATATAAATAAATTAACCCTGGTCGACGGCCACGCGCGCATTAAACCAATTGCCCTGACATATAATGTCCCCCTCATGACAGCCTGGCAAAACGACTCTAGCTATGAAGACATTTTCTCGGAGCCCTTGCTCAACCTGGTAGAGCCAGGCGATCTGCTGATTGCAATCTCAGCTAGCGGTAATTCACCGAATGTACTTAAAGCGCTTCAGGTTGCCAATAACAATGGGGCAATAACCATCGGCTTTTCCGGAGACACCGGTGGAAGATTGCGCAGCCTGGTCGATTATTGCATCCTGATCCCCGACCCATACATTGGGCGGCAGGAAGATGGACATATGATCCTCGACCATGTCATCGCTTACACCTTAAATTGGATGATTCGGCGAGCGAACACGGCAAGGTAGCTTCCTTGTCCTTGCCTTCAAAGTATGGTAAAGTAAGAACCTGTGCCCAGCAGATTGAGTTCGAGCAAAACCAGGTACTTTACTCGATTAATCCCCTTCCCTGATGATTATTAATGGATCTGGCAAATGGAACTACGTCAATACATCAATATTATTACTAAATGGTTGTGGCTAATCCTGCTCTCGGTGGGCATCGCCGCAACTGCCAGCTACCTGGCCAGCCGGGCCGCCACCCCACTATACCAGACGAAAACCACACTGCTGGTCGGTCAGGGGACCCAGAATCTCAACCTGAGCTCGTATGATCTATATATCGGTCAGCAGCTCGCGCAAACTTATGCGGAACTGGTCAAGCGCGAACCCGTGCTAAAGGGCGTCGTGGAAAGCCTGGGCCTTAAGCGCAACTGGACCACGCTGGCCGGCCAGGTCAGCGCTCGGGCAGTGCCTAACACCCAATTGATCGAAGTGTTCGTGGTCGATAGCGACCGGAAAAGGGCCAAGGCGCTGGCTGATGAAATCGCAGTCCAGTTAATTTTGCAGAGCCCGACCAACCCGAATGCCCTCAGCCCCGAACAGGCCGAATTCACCAAGTCCCAACTGACCGACCTGCAGCAGAAAATAGAAGACGCCCAGACGGAAGTCAACCGCCTACGCCAGGAATTAGACGCATCCAGCAGCGCACGCCAGATTCAGAGCCTGAATAACCAGATTGCCTTGCTTGACCAACGGATCAGCTCCTGGCAAAACACCTACTCCCAACTGCTACTGACGCAGGGCGGAACATCCCGGGCTGCTCTGAGTGTATTGGAAGAAGCCACCATACCAGCAGCGCCGATCAGCCCCAACACCCGCATGAACGTCTTGCTGGCTTCGGCTTTGGGCCTGGTACTTTCTCTGGCTGGCGCTTTCCTTATCGAATACCTGGACGATACCATCAAAATGCCAGAAGATGCGGTGCGAGCCACGGGTTTGCCCATGCTTGGTGCAATCGCGCGGATCGAAGGGGATAAATACCCCGACAAATTAATTGCTGCCTCCCACCCACTGGCGCCGACCGTAGAAGCCTACCGGGTTGTTCGAACGAATATCAAGTTCTCTTCGATTGATAAACCCGCTCATACCCTGATGATCACCAGCCCCAACCCATCGGAAGGTAAAAGCGTGATGCTGGCCAACCTGGCAGTGGTGATGGCGCAATCTGGAATGAAAGTAATTATCGTCGATACAGATCTACGCCGACCTGTTCAACACCGCATTTTCGGACTGCCCAACCGAAACGGGATGAGCGACGCCGTGCTACAGCAAAACGTGGAGCTCAATGAACACCTGCAGGATACCGGTGTGGAGAACCTACGGCTGATGAGCAGTGGATCCTTGCCTCCCAACCCGGCCGAATTGCTGGGTTCGGAGCGCATGCTACATATTATTGAAGGTCTGAAGGAAATTTCCGATATTGTACTGTTTGACAGCCCGCCAACCCTGGTGGTCACCGACGCAGCAATATTAGGTTCTCGGACGGATGGCGCCATCCTGGTTAATGACTCAGGAAACACCCGTACTGCTGAAGCCCGCCGGGCAGCCGAGGAGTTGCGGCGTCTGCGCGTCAACCTGCTTGGGGTGGTCTTGAACCGGGTTCCACTGGGCGGCCGAGGTTCTTACTATTATTACAACTACTCCTACTACATGGCAGAGGCTGGGAAAAAACCTGGCCGGGCCAGCCGCAAGACCAGCCGGCAGGCTGCTCAGCTTAACCAAACACCTGATAAACCAACCAAGTGATGATGAAGCCGGTTAACAAGCCAATGACGATAAATTATCAGCAACATGTGACTGTACCAACCAAGGTGATCTTTCGAGAACTCCTGGGTGAAGCGGTCGTCCTCAACCTGGGCAATGAAAAGTATTACAGCCTGGATGATATCGGAACCCGGGTTTGGAATCTTCTGACCGGATCGGCAACAATCGAACAAGCGTACCAGGCTTTGCTGGTGGAGTACGATGTGGAACCCGATGTGTTGCGCAAAGACCTGGATGATATTTTAAATCGTTTGCTTGAAAACGAGCTGATCCACTTAACCGATGCCGCGCAACCCGGCTGAAAAAGCCCTCAGCGGGCTGGAACGCCTGTCCGCGCTAAAATATCTCCTGCTCCTGAATAGCGTTGCCCTAGCCCTTCGCTGGTTTGGTTTATCCACCGTGCAGGGCTATATTTTTAAACAGATCCAATCCGTACCGAAAATACCATCCGATCCAACCAAAGCCTTGCGCCAGGCTTTGGAACTTGGCGCATATATTGGTTTTGTCAATCAC
>JAYRWF010000195.1:0-1796 GCA_041918195.1 Anaerolineales bacterium | reverse complement strand
GTCGGGATTCCGGGTAACCGGCGGCTGGACGGTAGGTTTGGCTTTGGGGCGGAGGCGCAGCAACCGGGTTTTGAATGATCGGCTGCTGAGTCGGTGTGTAAGAAACAGGCGGCGCGTAAACTGGCGCAGCGGGCTGGACGGGTTCTGCCTGGCTGGCGACGAATGGAGCAGACGGGGGAGCTTCAACCTGGACAGGCGGTGTGTCGACATCCACAGGAGCGGCGGGAACAAAGACCGGCGGCTGGCTCGCCTCGGGAGCTGGTGCATTCAGGGGTTGGCCGCATTTCATGCAGAACTTATACGAATCACTATTATTGGTCTGGCAATTGGGGCAAATCATGAGAGATCCTCCTGTAAGGCCTTACCACAGTTACTGCAGAATTTGTTTTGAAGCGGGTTGATTGTCCCGCAATTCAAACAGGCTTTGTCGCCAGCCGCGCTGACCAGCCAGTGATCCATCCGTAGATTGGCCAACCAATCTGGCAGGCGGCGGTAAATGAGCAAGGCAACATTGACCAGCAGTACCAGCGCGACAACAAAGAAAACCGCCTGGAATAGCGTGGTTACATCCTCGCCGGTCGAGATATAACCCAGGATCGGCAGCAGTGCATAATAAAGCGCAACCAGCGCGAATAAATACACCAAACCGGACAGCGCCGGTGCCAGGCTTTG
This sequence comes from Anaerolineales bacterium, assembly GCA_041918195.1. Taxonomy (GTDB): domain Bacteria; phylum Chloroflexota; class Anaerolineae; order Anaerolineales; family UBA4823; genus CAZAGA01. Next base: position 1,124 of record JAYRWF010000195.1, on the reverse strand, counting down.
ATATTTTGGATAGACTCTAGGCCAGAGTGCTTGCAAGACTCGAGCATAGTTGACCAGCAAGAAGAACACAATAAAAAAGATGATGCTGGTAATCAAGACGCTCACCGGGAGATTGATTTCGGGAATGACGAGCTGGCGGGTGAAAGGCAGCCAGTTAAGGATTAACTTCAGCAGCCAGCTACCCACTAAGAGAATTAAGAGCCGAGTAGTCAAGACGCCTAATAACTCAGGATAGCTGCGGGCTAGCGGCCGTGGCGCCTGGGCTTGGCCGGTCAACGGGTAGCGGCAGTTGACACAGAACTGGTTTTGCGGGTCGTTGGGCGTACTACAGTTTGGGCAATTCATGGATTAGCCTTCCTTTCCTGATCCTTGGGCTCAGATTTGCTTTGCACCGCATGCTGGGCAGAAAACTGCTTCTGGAGGACAAGCTGCGCCGCAATTCTGGCAGAAACGGCGCACCGCAATCGGAGTGGTGAAATTTTGGATGATTTGGGGGATCGCCTTAGACTGTTGATAACGCCGGTAGCCGAAATAGGAACCAACCACCAGCGCAAAAAATAGTAAAACGACCAGAAAGGCGGTTCCGCTGCTGGTAGGCTCATAAAACACGGCCTCCAATTGTCCGGCAGGATTTTGCCACTCAACGCTATTGCTGCCTTTTTGGACGCCATTGGTGGCAATTATTTTTCCAGCGTTTAGTCGAAAGGTTGATTGCACCGCCTCATTCATGCTCAATTGATAGGAGCTGGAGGTAAACTTAATCCTATTCCTTCCATCGATAGTATCGACAGTCAAGGTGCCCGGGTCAAAAATGGTCTGATTCAATTGCTCATACCCTTGCCCTTCCATGGTAATCTCATATGGGAGGTAACCCTGGGCATCCTGGTTTTTCGCAGCCCATTCAACCACTACGCCTTGTGTTTGAATCTGGGAAATTGTTTCTTGAAGATACTGTTGGATTAACACCGACGCGGATGGATCATCGAGCGGGTCGAATACCATCTGGATTCGTAAATCCCACTTTTGATCGGGATGCAGGCTTAATTCAATATCAGAAGATTGAAGCGGGTAACAAGAAGAGCTGAAAACTAGCGAGATAACTATCAAACCCAACCACAACCAAT
>JAYRWF010000194.1:0-1955 GCA_041918195.1 Anaerolineales bacterium | reverse complement strand
GGCGCCGATTTCGCCTGGGTCGAGCATCTTTCGGATCTGGCCAAAGGCTGGCTTGGCCAACAGACCGCCCAGCTTGGTCCGCAGGCTGCCCATCAGCTCGGCGCGCAGGTTGTCGATGATCAGCTTGGCGACGGCTTCACTGGTTTTCAGGAAAACATTTCCGGAAAAGCCATCCGTGACGACCACGTCGGCTTCGCCGTTGAAGATCTCCTTGGCCTCCACCGGTCCGGTGAAGTTCAGGCCGCTGGTCTGGAGTAGCGGGTAACTGGCTTTGACCAGCTCGTTGCCCTTGCCGGGTTCTTCTCCATTCGAAAGCAAGGCTACGCGTGGGTTCTTGACGCCGCGTACCGCTTGCGAATAGATCGTGCCCATCACCGCAAATTGGAGGATATGCTCGGGCTTTACATCCGGGTTTGCGCCCATATCCAGGACCACGCAAGCCCCGCCTTTCACCGGAAACAGCCCGGTGACCGCCGGTCGCTCGACGCCCGGGATCATGCCAATCCGGTAGAAGGCGGTCGCCACGATCCCGCCAGTATTGCCAGCCGAGAGGAAAGCCTGCGCCTGGCCGCTCTGAACCAGGTCCATCGCAACCGCCATGGAGGTTTTTGAGCCTTTGCGCTTGGCTTTCAAGGCTAAAGCCAGGCCCTTGTCTTGCATGGTGATCGTTTCCGTCGCGTTGACTACCTGGATCCCACGGCCCTGATCGGGCATGGCTGCCAGGCGTGGCTTCAGCGTTTCTTCTGGGCCAACCAGGATTATTTCATCGCCAAATAATCGCACCGCCTGGGCGGCGGCTTCCAATTCGGGTTCTGGGTTGGCATCGCTGCCCATTGCATCCAGTGCAATCCGCATGGTGATCTCCTTAAGAATGATTTTGGAGTATTGCCGGGAGAATTTTAACATATCACTGGCAGTGCTGGGAAATTCGATCTCCGAATCTAGCCTGCTTGACAAGCAGCCAGAGGCGGGTATAATACCGATGCTTTTTGCGCTGGTGCTGGAATTGGCAGACAGGCATGGTTGAGGGCCATGTGCCGCAAGGCGTGTGGGTTCAACTCCCACCCAGCGCACAAAATGTCAGACAGGCTGGGGCAGTGATTGGACTGCCGTTCAGCCTGTTTTGTTTTATAATCTCCTCATCACCTGCGGTCAGGGGGCGAAGACCCTCCCTGGCTGTCCAAAATTACTCCTGGAGGCGAATGCATGGCTGTTTTCCCAAAAGATGAGTGGGTCAGTGCATTGATGGAAAAATTAAATACTGACGCCCAATACGCCCATGTAGCGCGCAATTGGGAGGGTGACATGGTCTTTGTCGTCGATCCGAATGGCGCGCTGAAAGAAAAAATCACCTTCTATTTGGATTTATGGCACGGGACCTGTCGGAATGCCTATCTGGTCCCGCCAGGTCAGGAAGCTAAGGCGGTTTTCACCCTCCAGGCGCCTTACGAAAACTACGTTCGCTTGTTGAAAGGCGAGCTGGAGCCGATGCAGGCGCTGCTGACCCGCAAGATCAGCGTTCACGGCAATATGGCTGTGCTCATGCGCAGCGTGCCGACCGTGCTGGATTTTGTGCGCTGCTGCCGGGAAGTTACCACTGGATACCTCGCCGAATAATGCGCCTTCGCCTTCGCCAGCTTGGGGTCCACCCCGGCGAGCTTCCGGTTGGCCCCTCGAATTCGATTGTCGATGTAGCCGGAGTACGGGTGGGTCATACCAGCCTGTATTCCGGAGAAGGGCCACTCGTCCCCGGACAGGGACCGGTGCGCACCGGCGTCACTGTGATCCTGCCGCATGGCGGTAACTTGTTCCGCGAGAAGGTGCCCGCAGCAGTCTTCACGATCAATGGTTATGGCAAGGCGGTAGGTTTCGAGCAAATTCGCGAGCTGGGCTGCCTGGAGTCACCCATTGCCCTGACCAATACTCTTAACGTCGGAAAAGTCACCGACGCCCTG
>JAYRWF010000193.1:0-1548 GCA_041918195.1 Anaerolineales bacterium | reverse complement strand
TGGAAACATTCTGGCATTCCAAGACCACATCACCCAGGCGCGGGCCGGGCGGGATGTAAATCTCCAGGTTCTCGCGTCGCTCTTCAAATTCCTGACCGAGCAGCTTTTCGTAGGCAGTGACGCGCGCCTTGCCCTTGGCCTGGCGCGCTTTGGGCGACATGTGGATCCATTCCAACTCCCGTTCGAGCGTCTTCTGGCGGCGGCTTTCGCTACTTTCTTCCGCGGCCAGGCGCTGACGCTTCTGCTCCAGCCAGGAGGAATAATTGCCCTTCCAGGGGATGCCGTAGCCGCGATCCAGCTCGAGGATCCACTCAGCCACGTTATCCAGAAAATAGCGATCGTGGGTAACTGCAATCACGGTGCCTTTGTATTGCTGCAGGTGGCGCTCCAGCCAGGCGACCGATTCGGCGTCCAGGTGGTTGGTCGGCTCGTCGAGCAGCAGGATATCCGGTTCGGTCAGCAGGAGCCGGCAGAGCGCGACCCGGCGCCGCTCGCCACCCGAAAGAATGCGCACCGGCGTATCCCCCGGCGGGCAACGCAGCGCATCGAGGGCGATCTCCAGGCGATTGTCCAGGGTCCAGGCCTCCACCCGGTCAAGCTGGTCCTGCAGGCGGGATTGTTCTTCGATCAAAGCGTCAAAATCCGCGTCCGGATCGGCGAAGGAATTATTGACCGTCTCGAAACGCTGGAGCAAGTCAAGGATCGGTTGGACGGCTTCCTCGACTACCTGGCGGACGGTCTTTTCCGGGTCGAGCTGCGGCTCCTGGTCGAGCATACCAACACTATAACCCTTGGAAAAGGCAACTTCTCCGGTGTAGCCGTCGTCCTTTCCGGCGATAATCCGTAGCAAGGTGCTTTTACCCGAACCGTTCAACCCCAAAACGCCAATCTTGGCACCATAGAAAAAGCCCAGTGAGATATCCCGCAGGACCTGCTTGTTGGTAGGTGGGAAAACCCGCCCGACCCGGACCATCGAAAAAATTACTTGTTCATCAATCATAAAATTTTCCGTTTCATTATTTTAGCGGTCTTTTAGCCAGGACAAGACTGGATCGACCGGCAGCTCACGAGCGAGATGGCCATCCCGCCCAACGACCGTCTCGGCGCAGAAGAGCGAATCCAGGACGGCTTCTTCGACGCACTCAACAACGGCCTGGAACAAGCTATCCAGCAAGCGAGCCGGTGGATAGGCCAGAAGAGACAAGGTTGAGAGGCCAGGGTCGAAGGCATCCAGGCGGTTAGCTGTGCTGAAAGCGATCACAAAATCACCGCTCTGCCCGCCGAGATTCGTCCCGGTGCGAGCCAGGCCAGCAGCAGCGCGTCGGGCCAGGCGCTCCAGGCCATGCGCATCCAACGGCGCGTCGGTGGCCAAAACAACCATCACCGAGCCTTTTTCGAGCTGCTCACTGGCCAACCCGGCCTCAGCCAGCTTTTTTCCAACTGGCACACCCAGCGCCACCAGGTCGCCGCGCCGCCCAAAGTTTGTCTGGACCAATGCGCCAATCATGAAACTGACCTGGTCGAGGGCGACCTGGCGGCTGGCGCTGC
>JAYRWF010000192.1:0-3217 GCA_041918195.1 Anaerolineales bacterium | reverse complement strand
TACCGCAACCCAGATCAAATTTACCGAATTGTGCGCACCAAGTCGCGCGTCCATGGCCCTATGGGCTCGATCGTCGAATGGCAGTCGCTGAAAACCCAGGAATATCGTTACCAGTTATTGATTGCGATCACCCGCTTTGGTGAATTATTTGGCGTGCGCAGGCCGGTGCGCTTTGAGAAACCGGTTCCGGCTGGTGACTTTAGCGAAGCCATCGAATCAGCCGGTCATAGCGAAGCTTCCTTCTTGGATCAATACCTGCCCCAAGAACCTGAGCCGCGCCTGGGCGGGCCGCCAAAGGAAACTGATTCGCCTGGCGACGGGCCTGCTCAAACTTAATCGATTTCAAACCATGTTGGAAGTTAGTGAGCCAGCCGGGTCTTATTGAGCCCGGTTTTTGGCTGGCTTTGTGTGCTGCAATCCACCAGGTGGCCGATGTCGAGCTCGTCGGCTAGCAGGATTGGTTTCCCCCGGGTGTGGTAGAGTGCAGCAGTGCTAAAGCCGGAAGGCGACCACAGGTAACCTCGGACCGCGCCGACCCGGTTCAGCAGGACATTCATCTGGCTGATCTGCTCCAGGCCGGCTGGCTCGCTCGATTGCCAGCAGCGCACTACTTCCAATTCTGCCGCCGGGTTGACAAATAGCAACGCTTCGTTTGGGTCTTCGGGATGGTCGCTTGCCAGGCTGCGATAGCCAAGCCGTTGGAAGACCTGGGTAGCCAGGTTCTTCAAGGCCCCCCCGCTGAGCTGACCGGCCATCTGGTATTCCGGCGCCTGCTTTTCGCGGATCCTGCCCTGCCAGTCTTCCAGAGTCAGTCTCCAGGTTCGCAGGCGGATTTTCTTTTTTTGGACTTCCAGGAAATAGATGAGTGCCAGGCCGAGCAAAATCACCAGGCTGCTGCCCAGGATGAGCTGCGCACGTAACTCGCTCCGGGTCAGTTCTGTCCAGGTCAGCGCTAAAGCCGCCGTGACCAGGGCGGCGGCGATCCATGCCAGGATGACCTTGCTCAGCGTCCTCATCAAATTCCTGGGGGTGGGATACTGGCAAAACTATCCAGGAAGATCGCCTTATCCTGGGGATCGATGATCGCCTCACCCAACCGCCTGGCTTGAGCGTAATGCAGGGCGTGCCTTTCTCTGTTACCCGCCACCGCTTCAGCAAAGGCCAGCGCGGCATGGCCAAAAGCCAGGTCCCAATCTTCGCACGGGTGGTTCTCAAAATATTCCAGCGCGCTGCGGGCGTAATCCAGCGCCAGGCTGGCATGCCCGAGCAAGCCGTGGGTGTGTGCCAGGGCCAGCTCAGCTCGAGCGCCATTCAACGGCGTCCCGGCTTTGCTCCAATGGTAGGCTGCTGCGTAGGCGCAGTAGAGCATTTCGCGATCCTCGCTGGGGCTGCGGTCCTTTCGGTCGATGAGAGCCCAGCAGGCATTGTTGCATTCAACGGCAAACCAGCGCTGCATTTGGGCAATGGTTTCGGGTGTGGGAGATTCGGCCATAAAGTTCCTCCGTCTGGTTAATTATAGCCCAGGTTGCTGGCGGTTAAGCAGTTGAATTTCATGGTGCATTGTGCTATGATTCTTGTAAATGTAATCGGATTTTTACCGTCCGGCCAGATCTGCCCGGATGCTTGAACTGCCTCGAAGCTCTGAAATAGCTTTCGGCGGGCAGGGTTCCCTAAAAAATCTCACTTATTCCAGTCAGGAGGAAACCATGATCTTCCACTCTAGGTTGCCAGCGCGTCTGGCAATGATTCTTCTAATCCTGGCGCTTTGCTTGCCAGCCTTACCCGCTGCTACCTTTGATGTGCAGGCCCAGAGCGATGGTGTGGAGCAGGGTGCGCCGGTAAATACCGACGACCTGAAAGAACCGGGCCAGGCAGAGACTTTACCCGGCGGAAACCCGCCAGCGCCGCAAGTTGACGGTTGGGGGGGTAACTCGTCCGATTTCTTTAGCGAAGCCGGTCTGCAACCGCCTACGCCGAACTGGCCGCCAGATCCTTTTGCTCCCCGGCCTGTGGAAGGCGAGTCGCCTGCTCCAGATGGTTTGAACTCGTCTGATCGCTCTCCGTCGCCTGAACCAACTGCCCCCGATTCGAACTCCACCCGGGCCGCCCACGGCATCCTCTATTTCAGCCAGGACAACAATACCAATGGCTTGTACCGGTTGGATACGGTAACAGGTACTGCGACCCTGATTGGCCAGTCAAGCGTGAACAGTGCAACCGTTGGCCTTGCGCCCAGTGAGAACCCCAACTTCTTGTATGGCTCGGAGCCTTTTGGCCTGTTGGTGATCCCGATCGACGGCAGCGGCGCCACACAACGCGGCACGACCGGGATGGAGGGCATGGCCTTCAATATCTCCACCAAGATCCTGTATGGGATCCTCAACAGCGATTTTTTTACTGTTGATCCCGGGACGGGGGCAATTGCTACCGACCTGGTCAATCCCACCTTTGATGTCGAAGGCCTGGCGGCCGACCCATTTAATAACAAGGTCTATGGAATTGGCGATGGAAATAACCTGGTGGTTTATGATGTCGCCGGGAATGCCTGGAGCACGGTTGGAAACACCGGGCGCAATTGGGACTCTGCCGGGTTGGATTACGACCCGATCGATCGTGTCCTGTACGCAGTCAGTCCAATTCAGGGGAACACGCTGTACCGGATTAATCCGGTCACCGCGGCGGTGACCACGGTCGGCCCGACCGGGATCAGCGGTATGGGCGGCGGCCTGGCTTATGTCCAGACTCCTCTAACCTATGTGTCTGTGACCTGGTCGGATAACAAAATTCACCTGCTCGATCGCAACCTGATCGACCTGGGCGGCTTTGTCGAAGGCTCGGGCAACCCAAATGGCATTGCTACGGATGGACGGGTCATCTATACCGGTCATTTTAGCCCACAACTGGTGATTGCCCATGATTACAACGGGAATGAGCTCTTCCGTTGGTCTGCCGCTCTGAGTGGCCTGCAAGGGATGGAGCTGGTCGGCGCCGATCTGGCGATTTACCGGTCGATTTCCCCCACCCCAGTCATTGACTTCTTCAACCCACGCAGCGGGGCTTTGCTGCGCTCGGTTACGGGTCAAGCCAGCGTCGAAGGCCTGGCTTATGATGGCACGCTGCTCTGGCAGTTAGGGGATGCCTTGCTATATGCTACGAACCCGAGCGACGGCGCCCTGGTGCGGACGATTCCGAATGCAGCCACGGGCTGTGATTATGG
>JAYRWF010000191.1:0-1941 GCA_041918195.1 Anaerolineales bacterium | reverse complement strand
CTGGGCGCTGACCTGGCGCTGCCTGCTTCACTGGTCAAGGATCCTCGCCTGGATTATGTTGCATTGGGACACATTCATAAGCCTCAAGATTTGAACCCAGGCGCTCACCCGCCGGTGATATATCCTGGCTCGATTGAGCGGGTCGATTTTGGCGAAGCCCAGGACGACAAGTTTTATATTCTTGCCGAGGTCGAGCGCGGCCAGACGCGGGTGAAATGGTGTAAGCTGGATCAAATCCGGCCCTTCATCGACTGCAGCGTAAAGCTGGAGAGCGACCAGTCTGTGATGGAAAAAATGAAGGCTGCCTTGCCAAGGCCAGAAAAATTGAGCGGGGCAATTTTGCGGTTGACGATTGATTACCCGCGTGATTATGAGACATTGATCGATGAGGCCGGGCTGCGCGAGTACACACGCGAGGCCTTTGAATTTCACCTGGTCAAGCGACCGCAGGCAGAAACCAGAATTCGCCTGCCGGAAAACCTGGCAGTGGGGAGTCTGGGACCATTGGAGCTGCTGGAACTTTATTGGCAGGCCAGCCATGTTGAAACGGAAGAGATTGAAGCCTTGAATTCGTTGGCTACTGAAGTGATTCAACAGAGCAAGACGTAATGGAGGGAAAATGAACACCCAGGAAAAGCTTGAGAGAGCCCTGAAAGAAGCAATGAAATCTGGCGATGATCTGCGCAAGCGCACAGTGCGCCTGGCGCTGGCGGCGATCCGATTTGTTGAAATTGAGCAAGGCAAGCCGGTGGAAGAGGCCCAGGCTCAAACGCTTTTACAGAAGGAAGTCAAGCTCCGCCAGGAGGCAATTGAAGAGGCCCGCCGGGCGCAGCGTCCGGATTTAGAAAGTGCATCACTGGCTGAGATCGGTGTGCTAGAGCAATTCTTGCCCAAGCAGCTTTCTGGGGAAGAATTGGAAGCCTTGGCCCGCCAAGCGGTGACGGAGGCTGGCGCAACGACGATAAAAGAGATGGGCCTGGTGATGAAGCTGTTGATGCCGCGCCTGCAAGGGCGCGCCAGCGGCGACCAGGCCAGCCAGGCTGTGCGTCGATTGTTGGGCGGACAGGAATGACGACCCTCCACCCTGGCGTTTGGTTGAGGCTACATGCTGCGTAAACCTGTGGTGCTAACTGGAAAACAGCGGCTGTACTACAGCCTTTTGGTGGTCCTGGCGGCGGCTCTGGCCTGGGTGGCTTTGATGCTGCCGCTGCGCAGCCAGCTTCGCCCGGCCACATTGCAAGCCGGACAGGTGGCAGGTGAGGACTACCTGGCTCAGCGCAGCCTGTCCTACACAAGCAGGTCACTGACCGAACTCCGGCGCGAGGAAGCGGCCAATAATGTTCAGCCGATCTTCACACCGCCGGATACGACGATTGCCCGCCGGCAGTCTGAGCGGTTGCGGGCAGCATTGGCGTATATCAACAGTGTGCGCGCGGATAGTTATGCTTCTGAGGAAGAAAAGCTGACCGATCTATCGGCTCTGGATGATCTGGAGCTGGATCAAGATACGATCGCGGATCTCCTGGCGTTGAGCGATGCGCGCTGGCAGGCGGTCGGGCAGGAGTCGATTGTCACCCTGGAAAGCGTGATGAGCAGCTCTATCCGGCCGGAGGTAATGAAAGACGCCCTGGCGCGTGTTCCCAGCCTGGTTAGCCTATCGCTGTCGGTTTCAGAAGCCAACACAGCAGGCAAGCTGGCAGCGGGTTTTGTAACCCCAAACAGTTTTTTTAGCGAGGAGCTAACCGAGGCGGCGCGGCAGGCGGCGCGGCAGGCGGTTGAGCCGGTCACGCGTACGTATGGTGCAGGCCAGATTGTGGTCCGCCGCGGGCAGGTCTTGAGTGAAACCGACATCGAAGCGTTGCAACATCTCGGCCTGATAACCCCGCCGCTGCGTTGGGAGGAACTCGTCAGCGCTGTGGCAGTCGTATTTTTGATGGTGCT
>JAYRWF010000190.1:0-12717 GCA_041918195.1 Anaerolineales bacterium | reverse complement strand
CTGTGGATGTATGCTCGCCCGGACTATTAACCACTGGTCTCGATCCTGGATGGCTTGCGTCGGGATAGCGATCGGCGCTATTGGATAGAGCACAATGAGATAGAAGGGAACATTAGTGACATACAGGTAGATATCGGTCAGATGAGTACCGGTGTCGAAATCCTGCTGCCAATGTCCCACAACACCTTGACAATAGCAGAGGAGTATATACAATGATGGGTAAGCGATTAAAAAGTGAGATCGCCCAGCTGACACTGAGCGATCTCGGTCGCAGATCCCTTGCACTTTGACAGTCCTACCACCAGAATGATTAAGTCCGGCAGTAAGTGCAGCCTAAGCTGCTTTGGGGGAATCTTATAACCTGCGGAGAGGGTGGGATTCGAACCCACGGTGGAGACGAGCTCCACAACGGTTTTCGAGACCGCCCCATTCGGCCGCTCTGGCACCTCTCCAATCATACGCTGCCCCCCCTGCGCAGGCTGGATTATACCAAAGGTTGAAAATTCCGGCGCGTTTTCTTACGCCGTGGCAGGTTGCTTTCCCTTGAAGATCAGCGTTCCCAGGATGCCGCCGACCACCCCAAAGAAGGTGTAGATCAGCAGGTTCATCACCAGCGTCAGGAAGGAGAAGCCGCCTTTGGCTGCGAACAGTTCCAAGGGTTCCCTCAGTGTATCCTGCATCCCTTCCATTTGCCCCAGTAAATTGCCGATGATTTCCCAGGAATAGGGCCCAACAAACGCTTCGACCAAGGCCCCGACCACCGCGCTGACCAGCCCAGCGATCATCCCGATCAACGCTCCTTGGGCCAGTGTCAGCGCTCCCTGCTCGTTCGCCAGGCGGCGGTAAAGGTAGACGGACAGGATCCCACCGCTCCACAACCACAGGCAGGCGCAGCAGTTGGCCACGCTGATAAAGGGCAGGGTGGAGAAGAGTCCCATCAGCACGCCGGCGATGCCGCCGGCAATCAGTAACGAGCGAGTATTCATCTAAGTCCTCCAGTCTGGTGAGTCAGGTGCTAAGTCGACGCTTTAATATTCCATTAATCTAGTTATACAGCAAATATTTCGACTGTCAATAGCGATTGGCTGCAGGTAGGATTGGGAATAAAAACACACCTCGAGCGCCAATGGAAAGCACTCCAGGTGTGTTTTTTGAATCTGGTTGCGTTAGCTAGCCGATTTCCACGCTTTCGTGCAGGCTGGGGTAATGGACCTGCCGCATGCCGCGCTCCTTTAGAAGGCCGCGCAGCATTTCGGCCGGCTTGGGCTCGCCATGCACCAGGTAGACACCCTTGACCGTGTCTCGGACCGCCTGGGCGTATTCGAGCAGCAGATTCTGCCCGGCGTGTGCTGAAAGCCCGCCGATGGTCGCCACCTCGGCGCGCAATTCATAGATGTCATCGAAGATTTTGATACGCGGTTCCCGGTCTGCGATCCGCCGTCCGAGCGTCTCTGGCGATTGCCAGGAGACGATCATCACCGTGTTCTTGGGGTCTTCCACGTTATTTTTCAAGTGATGCAGGATACGGCCGGTTTCCGCCATCCCGGAGGCCGAGATGATCACCATTGGATCTGTGCGGTCGTTAAGCGCTTTCGAGTCTTCCACCGAGCGGGTATAGACCAGCCGGTCAAAGCCAAAGACGGTCTTGTGGCGATCGTTCTGCATGAAGGTCTGGGTCTCTTCGTCAAAGCACTCCGGGTGAGATTTGAAGACCTCGGTGACATTCACTGCCAGCGGGCTATCCACTACCACCGGGATATTGGGAATCTCTTTTTTCTCGATCATCTGGTGCAGATCGTAAACCAGCTCCTGGGTCCGGCCGACCGCGAAAGCTGGTACGACTACCTTTCCGCCGCGCTGGACCGTCCGGTTGACCACCTGGCGCAACTCATCGTAAGCCAGTTCCGGCTCGCGGTGCGGTTTGTCGCCATAGGTGCTCTCCATAATCAGGTAATCGGCGCCTTCCGGGAGCACCGGGTCGCGCAGGAGGGGCAGGTTGCGCCGGCCGATATCGCCCGAGAACCACAGGCGGAATTTGCGCCTCTTTTCTTCGATGTCCAGGACAATCGCCGCCGAGCCCAGGATATGCCCGGCGTCGACAAAATGAACCTGGACGCCGGGGACGGGCTCAAAGGTCCGGTTGTACTCGGTGGGGACGAAATACTGGGCCACCTGGGCGGCGTTTTCCTGGGTATAGAGCGGCTCGGCGAATGGCTCCCCGCGCTTCAACTTCTTTTTGTTTAAATATTTGACATCTTGCTCCTGGACATGGGCCGAATCCATCAGCATGATGTTCGCCAGGTGGGCGCTGGCCGGCGTTGTGTAGATTGGGCCGTGGTAGCCGTTTTTTACCAGGTTGGGCAGGTTGCCGCTGTGATCGATATGGGCATGCGAGAGGATGACCGCATCGAGTGCGCTGGGGGTGTATTTGAAGTTGCGGTTGCGATCGTAGGTTTCCTGCCGTTTGCCCTGGTACAGGCCGCATTCGAGCAGAATCTTGTACCCGTTGATCTCAAGCAGGTGTTGTGAGCCAGTAACGGTCTGAGCCGCGCCATGAAAGCTGATTTTCATTGTCTTATTTTCCTGATCAATTAATTGGTGTAGAAGGTACCCCGCTTATCGCTTCTTGGGTTTGTTGAGCACCGCCAGCAGCTCTTCCCCAAAATTCTCCAGCCGCCAGGGCACATCTTTCATCGCCTGGGCCAGCTCTTCAGGGGAATGCGGTTCCTGTTCCGCCAGCACCGCCATTAAGTCGCGCGGTAGGATGACATCCGATGTAACGCCCATTTTCAGTCCGGCAGTCTTGCGCCAGCGGCGCAGCGCTTCCAGCTTTTCCAGGTAGCGGTCGTTGGGGCGGGGGGGGCGCGGCGGATAGAGCGGGGGGTTGTGCAGCCCGCGCGAGACGCATTCCAGCAACCGCGTGCCATGGCGTTGCAACTGGTGTTCGCTCATACCTTGGATCTGACGGAGTTGGTCGAACGTCGCCGGCATCCAATGGGCAATGTCTACCAGGGTTTCGTCGTTGATCACTTTAAACACTGGCCGGTCCATGCTGCGGCCGGCCCGCTCGCGGTATTCGACCAGCTCCGCAAGGATTGCGAGTTGCTGGGGGGTCAGGTCGTTTGCGCCGTGCATGCGCCAACAGCATGGCGCTGGTTCGCCGTTCTGATGGCCGTTCACCAGGCGCAGCCGGTCAAAGTCTTCCTGGGCCAGCGCCAGCAGACCTTTTTCGACCAGCTTGTCGAGCAGCCGCTGGCGAAGGTCGATCAAGTAATGGGTGTCGAAGCGGGCGTAAGACAGCATCTGGGGCGGCAGTGGCCGCTGGCCCCAATTGGCCCGCTGGAAGCGTTTGTCGAGCTGGATGCCAAATTCGGTATCAAGCAATGCGCCCAGGCCAATTGCTTCGTAGCCCAGGGTGCGAGCAGCCACCATCGTATCAAACAGGTGATTGAATTCGAAGCGATAGTCGCGCTTCAGGCAGATCAGGTCGTATTCGGCAGCGTGAAAAATCTTCTCAATGCCTGGGTCGTAAAACAAGACATCCAGGGCCGAAAGGTCGCTGATCGCCAGCGGGTCGACCAGGTAATCTGCCTCAGGGATCGAAAACTGTACCAGGCAAACCTGCTCGCGGTAGGCGAACAGGCTGTTCGATTCCGTATCGACTGCCACGAGCGGCTGGCGGAGCAGCTTCTCCACCATGCGGTGGAGGGCATCCGGCCGGGTGACCAGGGTAGGCGGGGGCAGGCTGGCTTCAGGCATGCGCCAATTATAGCTGTTTTTCCATTACCAGCGCATCTTCTCGATCTGTGTAATACTCTGGCCAGGTACCCACCTTGAGATAGCCCAGGTTCAGATAAAGACGGATGGCGGTGTCGTTGGAGATGCGCACGCTCAAGCGGACCCGCTTGACGCTCAAGCGTGACTCGCAGGCCAGGATCAGCTCTCGCCCGATCCCGCGCTGCTGGTATTCCGGCAGCACTGCTACGGTAGCAATCCAGGCCAGGTGCTCGCCCGGCCGCTCGTCGCCAGCAATAAAGCCAACCATTTGCCCATCCACGCAGGCTTTCAAGCGGATGACGTTCGGCAGGGTCAGAACGCCGATCAAATCCCACAACGGCCAGCCATCTTTTGGAAAGCAAATCCGCTCCAGGTTGCGTAGTGGGTTGAGATCGCGCCAGGTGGCTGGCTCGATTGAGGCTGGACTGGCGGAGGGTGTGGGCTGATCTAGGATCATTGGCCAGGCTGCGACTTAATTAGTAGAGAAATCGGCTCCGCCGATTTCTCTACTAATTAAATCAGAAGGACATCAAACCTGCCGGGCTGGGCTAGCCTTCCCGGCTCTTGACGAAGTTCTCCAGTAGGCTGGTGAACTCCATTGGGAAGATGTACTTAGTGGCTGGGCTGACGCCGAGCGCTTTGAGCGTTTCGAAATACTGCAGGGTCATGGTCTTTGGATCGACATTTTGGGCGACCGCAAAGATCTGATCCAACGCGGCGGAATAACCTTCTGCTCGTAGCAGTTGGGCGGTCTTTTCGCCTTCGGCTTTGAGGATGGCCGATTGTTTGTCGCCTTCGGCGCGCAGGATAGCGGCCTGCTTGTCGCCGGTGGCGACGTTGATCTGGGCTTCACGCGCGCCTTCCGACTCGGTCACCACGGCGCGGCGGATACGCTCGGCCGACATCTGGCGGTTCATCGCATCGAGGATTTCACGTGGCGGGATGATCTCGCGGATTTCAACGTTGGTCACCTTAACGCCCCAGCGTTCGGTGACTTCGTCCAGGCGGGTGCGTAGCATGTTGTTGATATGCTCGCGTTCGGAGAGCACATCATCGAGTGGGATACCGCCGATCACAGCGCGCAGGGTGGTGGTGGCCATACCGGCCGCGGCGGCTTCAAAGTTGCCCACCTGCAGTACGCTTTCGGCCGGATCCAGGATCTTGTAATACCACAGGAAGTCAATCGAGATCGAGGCATTATCCTTGGTGATCGAAGTCTGGTGTGGTACCTCGCGCACTTGCTCGCGTAAGTCAGCCTTGACCCCGCGATCGATGACCGGGATCAGGAAGACGATACCCGGTCCGCGCGCCCCGATCGAGCGGCCCAAGCGGAAGACTACCAAACGTTGGTATTCGGGGACTACGCGGATGGCGGAAGCGATAAAGGCGATGGCGATAAATACAACTGCGCCAATCACGCATAAGATGAGGGTGCTGGTTGGATCCATTAAGAGTTCTCCTGTTCGTTTGTTGGTTGAATTGGGGCGACTTCCAGGATAAAGCCATTGCGCCCAATCACACGGACTTTTTCGCCCGAGCGGATTTTCTCAGGGCTGTAGGCGCTCCACAGCTCGCTGCCGATTTGGACGGTGCCTTCATCATGGATCATCGTTTTTGCTTCGCCGACCCCGCCGATCAGGGCCTCCAGGTTCTGGTGAGGCGGCGCCCGGCGGGCGTCTATTATTTTGTGGGTCATTACCCAGAAAAAACCGGTCATCAGCCCTGAGACCAACAGGGCCAGGAATGGGTTAACGGCTGGCTTCCACCAGGCGTCGCTGGGGAAAAGGAAAGCGGAACCAATCACCAGGGCCAGGATCGACAGCCCCAGGATGATGGGTCGGTTTGGCCGACGCAGCGCCAGGACGAACAGCACCCCGCCAACCAGCAGAAAGATCAGCGACCACAAGTTGAAGGCCAGGTTGTACACTTCCCAGGCCACCACGGCCAGCAAGAGCAGCGCCGCGCCTTCCAGTACGCCGGTGCCCGGGCTGAGGATAGCCAGCACAGTCATAACCAGGGAAAAAGTGAGGATCAAATAAGCGACATTGGGGTTGAGCAGGATTTCCATGGCATTTTCCTGAAAGGTCCCGGCAGCGTTCGGGTCATTTTCGTTTACCGGGCTTACCTCTCAGCTTCATTATACATCGAGTTGATTGCAAAGGCAATTTTTTGGCGGTCGTGGTATGATTCGGCACACAAAACCATGAAATTTCAAATCGCCCTCGCCCAAATCAATACCCGCCTGGGAAACGTCCAGGCCAACCTGGAAAAACACCTTACTCTGGCGCGCGAAGCACGTCAGCGCGGCGCGGATTTATTGGTATTTCCGGAGCTATCGCTGACCGGTTACGTGCTGCAGGACCTGGTCTCCAGTGTCGCGCTCAAGCCGACCGCTCAGGATCCGATCTTCCGGCACTTGCTGCAGGCCAGCCAGGAATTGGACCTGGTGGTTGGTTTTGTCGATGAAGACGCCCGTCACCGGTTTTACATTGCCGGGGCTTATCTCTCTGCCGGCGAGGTCGTCCATATCCACCACAAGGTTTACCTGCCGACTTATGGTTTGTTTGACGAAGGGCGTTTCTTCGCCTGGGGGGATGAGATCCGCGCCTTCGATACCCGCTTTGGGCGGATGGGGCTGCTGATTTGCGAGGACTTCTGGCATGCATCCCCGCCGCAACTGCTCTGGTTGGACGGCGCGGACCTGCTGCTTTTTACCTCTGCTTCCCCTGGGCGGGGGTTGAACAGCGACAGCCAGCTTGAGTCAGCCCGCTGGGTGGAGCACATCAACCAGGCCTATGCCAGCCTGTTCACGACCTTTGTGGCCCATTCTAACCGGGTTGGATATGAGGATGGCCTGAACTTTTGGGGCGGGGCGACGCTATTTGATCCGAACGGCGAGCTGCTGGCGCGAGGACCCTATTTCACCGAAACCCTCACCCAGGCGGAGATCGATCTCAATCAACTCCACCGGACGCGCGCCCGTCTGCCGCTGCTGCGCGATGAGCGCACCGCGCTGACCTTGCGCGAGCTGAACCGGATCATCCAGAAAGATGACAGGTGAAGCCATGGCGATTGACCTTTCTATTCACACCGGCCTGGCCAGGACGATATTAACCAACTTCATCCGCAGTGAAATCAGCCGGGCGGGTTTTACGCGCGGCGTGATCGCCCTCTCCGGTGGGCTGGATTCGGCCGTCTCTTGCTACCTGGCGGCTGAGGCGCTGGGCCCCGAGAACCTGCTGGCTGTGCGCATGCCGTATAAGACCTCCTCGACCGAGTCACTTGAGCATGCCCAACTGGTCATTGATGCCCTGGGCATCCCCTCCCTGACCATCCCGATTTCAGAGATGGCCGACCCGCTGATCGAGCGCTACCCGGCGATGAGCTCGGTGCGCAAGGGTAATATCATGGCCCGCTTGCGCATGATTGTGATCTACGACCAATCGGAAGAATTTCATGGCCTGGTGGTGGGCACCGGGAATAAGACTGAGATCCTGCTCGGCTATACCACCCTGTTTGGCGATTCGGCCTGTGCGCTCAACCCGCTGGGCGATCTGTACAAGACTCAGGTGCGCCAACTGGCGCGCGACCTGGGTGTGCCGGCGGCAATTATCGATAAACCCCCCACAGCCGATTTGTGGCTGGGACAGACCGATGAAGGCGAGCTGGGCTTTACCTATGCAGAAGTGGACCAGTTGCTGTATCTGCTGGTAGATCAGCGCTACAGCCCGGAAGACTGCGTGGCGGCCGGATTTGGCGAGAGTTTTGTCAAGAAGGTGGTCGAGCGGGTTCGCCGCAACCATTTCAAACGCATCCTGCCTCCGATTGCCAAGCTGAGCAACCGCACGATCGGCTACGATTTCCTATACCTGCGAGATTGGGGAACTTAAGTCTTTGAATTTTCGCCTCCCACCTGCCCTACGCCACCGAAAGTTCCGCCTGTTGTGGATCGGCCTGATGATCTCGGTCGCCGGAACCCAGATGCAGGCGGCAGCTTTGTTATGGAATATCCGCGACCTGACCGACCAGCCGATTGCTCTGGGAGGGATTGGCCTGGCGCGCATCTTGCCGATTATTATCTTCTCGCTGATCGCTGGAGCGGTGGCTGATGTTGTCAACCGGCGCAAGCTGCTTTTTGTCACTCAATCCAGCATGGCGCTGCTGGCTTTAGGCCTGGCGCTGCTGGCTTTTAGCGGCCGGGCTTCGCTATGGAGTATTTACCTGCTGACCGCCTTGAACGCGGTAGCGGTCTCGTTCGATCTGCCGGCTCGCCAGGCATTGGTGCCCAACCTGGTCCCGGCTGATGAGCTGCCCAGCGCCTTCAGCCTGACTTCGATCGCCTACCAGGTCGGCGCAATTGCTGGCCCCGCGGCTGGCGGCCTGGTGATCGCCTACCTGGGAATTGGTTACACTTACTTATTCGATGCCCTGTCCTACGGGGCGGTACTAGTAGCGCTGATCCTGATGGGTAAAGTCCACCAGCAGGTAGTAGGCTCGCGCCGCACGGTGGTTAGCCTGGCTTCGATTCGGGAAGGTGTGTCCTTCATCTTCAGCCGGCCGATCATCCTGTCCACCATGCTGCTGGATTTCTTCGCCACCTTCTTCTCGTCGGCCAATACTTTGCTGCCAAGCTTCGCGCGCGATGTCTTGCGCATGGGGGCGATCGAGTATGGCTGGTTATCGGCTGCCCAATCGATTGGAGCTGCCGTAGCGGCGTTAATCATTTCCCAACTGGAGGGCATACGCCGCCAGGGACCGATCTTCCTGGCCTCGGTGGTTGCCTTTGGCCTGGCTACCGTGGCCTTTGGCCTTTCGACCAGCTTTGTGGCTGCCATGTTAGCCCTGATTCTCATTGGCGCGGCTGACTCGGTCAGCACGATTATCCGTAACACCATCCGCCAGCTCCAGACACCGGATTACATCCGCGGCCGGATGACCAGTGTCAACCAGATCTTCTTTATGGGCGGCCCGCAGTTGGGCGAGGTAGAAGCTGGCGCGGCGGCGCAGTGGTTGGGTGTGCCGCTGGCGATCGTCACCGGTGGGATCGGCTGCATTGTTGCGGTCGGCGCGATTCTGCGCAAGTGGCCGGTGCTGCTGTCTTATGACGGTCACGAGGCGGTCCAAGCCGGCGCCCCAGCGGATTAAGCGTTCTATTTAAACCGGCTTTTGCTCGCCAAGGAGGGTTGTATGTCAGGCCATAACTGGTTTCAGAATCTTACTGCCCCGCTCCTGGCGGCTGAATTGCAGTACTTCCGCACCCCGCGCCCGGAATGGGAGCGGTTGCTCCTGCGTCTGCGCCAGCTAGGCGCCAACACCGTTTCCACTTATGTCAGTTGGGGCTGGCATGAGCCGCAAGAAGGCCAGTTGGATTTCCAGGGCCAGACCTGCCCCGAGCGCGACCTGCTGGGTTTCATTCACCTGGTCCAAGAAATGGGCTTCTGGCTGATCCTGAAGCCCGGCCCATTCATTGACGCTGAAACGCTGGGCGGAGGGATCCCGACCTGGCTGCTGGACCGGCTTCCCGAGGCGCATGCTCGCCGTCCGGATGGCAGCGGCTGGCGCTATCCCGACTCGGACCAGCCGCGACTGAGCTACCTGCATCCCCAGGCACTTGAGGCTGCCCGGCGCTGGCTGGCTGCCTTCAGCCAGGTAGCTAGCGATTGGCAATTCCCGCGAGGCCCGGTGATCGCTCTGCAGCTGGACAACGAAATCCCAGGCGAGGGCTTTTTGCCTGGCAACCCGGAGGATAACGGGTATGATTTTCGTTTTCGCGGCGATTACAACCCATATCTGACCCACGAGCTGTGGCCCGAATGGCTGCAAGCGCGCCACACCCGGCTAGAAGACATGGCGGCATATTATGGCCGGCCGGTGGCGGATTTCAAGAGCCTGACGTTTCCGGCTAGCTGGGTTGAGCCGCGCAGTGTTGGCGATTTGCGCTTATGGATGGATGCAGCCCGTTTCATCGACTGGACCCATCAGCGGGCTTTGCGGCTGTACGCGGTTGCCTTGCGCGAAGCGGGCTGGCAAACACCCTTCTACCAGAATCTCTTCAGCCCACCGTGGGACGCCGGCGGACTGGCGACCAACCAGGGCGGCCTGGCACTGGCGGCCGGCTGGCAGGCGCAAAACATTTACCCCGAAACTGTGCGCACACCTCTGGTGGAGGCGTATGGATTTCAGATGGGGTTTGAGGAATATGTCCAGCATGCCTTCTGGCGTGCCCGGTTGGCCAAAAATTACAGCCCGGAGCTGCCCGGCCTGGCCAGCGAAGTGGCCTGCGTAAATGACTTTTTCCTGCAGGCTTTGTTTGCCGGCGGGGTCGAAGCAGCTTGCATCTACCCCGGCGTGCAGAGCAACCCGGAGCCGCCAGGGGTGGGTGTCTTTCCCCGCTGGGGGATGGAAGCCCCGCTCCGCCCAGATGGTAGCCTGCTGCCACGTTTCTGGAACGGGCGCAGCCTGTTTGCCTATCTACAGGCTGGGGGCCGCGATTTCACCCGTAGCCGTCCGGCAGCTGATCTTGTCCTGGGCTATACCCACCTGCCTGAATTGCTCAGCCAGTGGTTTTACTGGCCCGAAGCTGTCCAGGCCCAGAAAGGCATGGCGCAGCTACCGCAGTTAACCGGAGAGCTGGGCGAGTTTCTGCGCGGTGGCAGCAGTGGGGCGCTCAGCCAGGCGCTGGCGCAGCAGATGGTCCAGCGCCAGATTGATTTTGATGTCCTCGATCTGGATTTTGCCGACCCAGCCATGCTTGATCCAGCGAAGCTGGTCATTATCCCGGCGACCAGCATGCTGGCGCGCCGCACCCAACAGCGCCTGGCCAGTTTCCTGCGCCAGGGTGGGCGGATCGCCTGGGTGGGCGGCGACTTGCCAGGCTATGATGAGACGCTGACCGCCTGTCGTGAGTTGAGCCAGGCGGCTGAGGAAACCGGGCGGTTGTGGATGCTGGCTGAACTACCAGCGAACTGGCCGGAGCGCTTGCTACAGATGGGCTACCTGCCGCGCTACGCCTGGTCGGATGCATTAGAAGGCATCGATGTCAGCGCGCGCTACGCGGCCGACCAGGTAGTATTTATCGCAATAGCCAACCGGACCCGGTCGACCTACGAAGGCGCTGTCCATTACCTGGATTCCAACCGCCAGATTCAAACTATTAAAATCCGGGTCGGCGGTTTACACGCCAGCTTCTGCCTGCTGAAGGGCGGCCGCCTTCAACAGGCGCTGTTGAATGGAAATGATGGGGCGGCGATCGAAGTCGCCGGAGAGCGCTATGCAATCGATCGCGGCCAGGCAGCGCTGTTGGTATCTGGCAGCGCATTTTACGTCTCGGCCTCCCAGGCGGCGAACATCGAAACCAGCCGGATGAGTGGCTGGGGCAACCCGGTTCCCTGGCGGCTTGCGCTGGATGGGCGACTGCTGCCTTACCCGCGAGTGCAGATCTCGGGCGAAAAACTGGCGATCGGCTATGAAATGGAGGCGGATTCGCTTGAGACCCTGCTGATAATGATCAACCCTGCCCGCAAGCCGGTTGAGCTTCCGTTGCGCCAGGCTTTTGACACGCACCTGGCTTATCTGCAGCGGATGCTGCTAAAAGCAGCTGGCCAGGCACATGGACTGGCGGCTGACATCCGGGGTGTGGTAGGCGATCCGGCGCTGGGCGCCGGGCTGCAGTACCTGCCCGCTTTTCTAGAAGATGCTGCGCAGCAGTTGGAAAAAGCGGCCAGTGGCCTGGCGCCGAATCCCAGCCAGGCTTTGTTGGCTGAGAGTTATGCAGAGCAGTACAACCGGGCCATACTGGCAACCAGCGGGCCGGTTGCGGTGCTGCTGAACGCGCTACGCAGCCTGCGCACTCGCCTGGCTTCGGAACCTTCTCAGGCGCGTCTCCAGGCGATCGAGCAATCTTTGGTCGGGATCCTGGATACCTTGGGACGCCTGGAATAATCTCGTCTTTAAACAAATCGGCTGTCCAAATGTTTTTGTTGGATAGCCCGTATTGATTAGATACTGAGGGCTTCCCATTCCTTCAGCAGTTCTTCCAATGCCCCTTCGCAGGTTACATATTCCTGGCCCAGGCGCTGGACAGCCTGCGGGTCAGGCGGGGGGGTTTCGAGCTGTCGGGAGAGCGCCTGGAGCCGGGTTTCGTGGGTCTCAATGGCCGCCTCGACCTCCTTCAGGCGGGCCTTGCGGCGGCGTTCCTCGGGGGTAGAGGATGGCTGGCGGAGCCGGGAAGCTGGGGTGTCTGGGTGGGCCTTAAGCTCAGCGGCAGCCGCTTTTTGGGCCTCCTGGTACAGGCGGTACTGGCTGTACGTGCCTTCAAATACCCCCAGAGCGGTCTGCTCAGGATCGATCTCCCACACCTGGGTAGCCAGTGCGTCGATCAGGTAGCGGTCGTGCGAGACGAGCAGGATTGTGCCCTGGTAATCAGCCAGAACCTCCTGGAGGATTTCCTGGGAGGGGATATCCAGGTGGTTGGTCGGCTCGTCAAGCAAGAGCAAATTGGCCTGGGTCATGGACAGCTTGGCTAATGCCAGGCGGCCGCGCTCGCCGCCGGAAAGCACACCTACTTTCTTGAAAACATCCTCGCTGGTAAATAAAAAACGAGCCAGCAGATCGCGGATTTCTCCGATCAGCAAATTGGGGGCGATGCTTTCGATTTCTTCCACCAGCGTTCGATCGGCTTGCAGACCTTCGTGGGCCTGGGCAAAATAACCAATGTGCAGGCTGGCGCCCAGGATGGTTTCGCCGGAGAGCGGCGGCATCTGGTCCAGGATAGTTTTGAGAAAGGTTGTTTTACCGGCGCCATTCGGTCCGATAATCGCAGCGCATTCGCCGCGCTTTAATAGCAAGTCGGGCGCGCTGAAAAGTGGCTTACCCTCATCCGGGTAGCCGATCAGCAGGTTGCGCGTGCGCAGCACCAGGTCGCCCGAGCGGTGCGAGGCT
>JAYRWF010000189.1:0-2668 GCA_041918195.1 Anaerolineales bacterium | reverse complement strand
CCACTGACCGAGGCTGACGGACTGGATGCCGGCGCGAAAGATCTCGGTCATGTAGGCGCCGTAGTTGAGGCTCAGCGCCAGGATGCCGGATTGAATTGCGGTTAAGGTGAACAAATCCGCTAAACCAGGAAATCCCAAGGAGCGGAACTGATTCCCGATTTGAGGCAGGCCAAGATAAATCAGATAAATTTGGATCAGGAGCGGTGTGCCCCGGATCACCGAAACGTAGAAACCGGAAACTCCCTGGGCAATGGGGTTGCTAGAAAGCCGCCCTAATGCCCCAAGTAATGCCAAAACCGCGGCAACCAGGATCGAGACCAGAGATATCCAGATCGTGAGCCCGATCCCCTCCAAAACAAATTTAGAGTGTTCAACAACGTAGCCCGGATTAAAATCGAGCGCCAGTAAAAATAAACCTAATAGTGCAAATAAGAAAATCCAGACGATGGCGATTTTAATGCTCGAGACCAGCCGTGCCCTTCTTTCATACGCTAATAATTCAAGGCCCATGCTCAAGTCAGGATCATCCGCATCGGCTGGTGATGGTCTTAATGCCTCAACAGCCATAAGTACCTCCAATCAAAATAAAAATTGGTGAGGCTCAAGAGATGAGCCTCACCCTGACTCAACCAAAACCTATCTACTTGGCAAACTGGTTTAAGGAATCCACGTCAAACTTTGCAGCTGCAGAGGCCAGGTCAAGACCATAAAATTCCTGTGACAGCTTTGCCATCGTGCCATCGGCATGAATATTATTAAAGATCTCTGAGATCTTTTCAACAAAGCTCCTGGGATCTTTAACAGAGGCTTTGTCCACCGCGGCGGACAGGTATTCGAAATAGACCGGGTCGCCAAGTTGTTTCAAAGGCAGCCCATCATTGATCGCGCCTTCACCAGTCGGCAGGGCGGTTAATACCGCCTCCAGCCGGACGCCATCTCCCAAAGCCAGGTCTTGCAAAGCATTGATGTCGGTCTCATAACCCGCAAACTGCGGTTCGCTGACAACGTAGTTCATGGTTTCGCCGGGGATTTGCAGGGTGCCGGCCAGGTAGGCATCATAGGTGCAGCCTGTGCAGGCGCCGATGCGCATTCCAGCCAGGTCAGCCGGCGCTTGGAAGGTCGAGTTATCTTTATGGACAAAGAACGCAGCTGGGGTGGTGTAATAGGGCTGGCTAAAGTACAGTTTATCCATGCGCTCAGGTGTGACCGTCATCGAGCCAATGCTCACATCCCATCGGCCCGCCCAATTTCCACCGGTAATCAGAGTCCAGTCTGGTGTTATGAAACAAACTTCAACGCCCAGGCGTTTAGCGAATTCCTTGGCAACCTCGATATCAAAACCTTGCAATTCATTGCTGGTGCGGAGTTCGCTGGGGCATTTCGTATCCGCCAAGCGTTCGACATTTTCCACCAGTTGCGACTGGGGTGGATAAGCGGGATCAGTAGAAACAATCAAATAACCACGCGCCAGGATATCAGCAAGCAAATCAGCGGCGGCAGCTGGTTCCTGGGCCTGGTTGGTGTTGGTCTCACCTGTTTCTGCCGGGCTGCTGGACTGGCAACCGGCCAAAATGATACTAAAAATAAACAAACAGGTCAGGGCAAAAGAGATTTTCTTCACGGTGTTCCTCCTTGGCAATTGGCAGCGAATATTCGTTAGAAATACTCATTATTCACGAAAACAAGCTATAGGTAAGGTATCAGGCACCTCCTAACAACAACCGAGAACTGTATATTTTGTGTTGTTAATCCCCCCAAATAGATGCATTTTATTATAGAACGAGTATAACCAGAATGCAAGGAAATAAAAAGTAAAAAAATTTATGAATTTGCAGCCGCCTGCCCAGCCAACCAACCCGTAGTCCAGGCAGCCTGGAAATTGAACCCACCCGTCAGGCCATCGATATCCAGAATTTCGCCAGCGAAATATAGCCCCGGCAAAATTCGGCTCTCCATAGTTTTGAAATTTATCTCCTTCAAGGTAATGCCGCCACAGGTGACAAATTCGTCCTTGAATGGTCCTTTGGCATGGATCTGGTAAAGACAATGGGTTAATGTTTCGGCCCAACGATGAATTTGGTAATTGGATAATTGGTCCCAAGTTAGATCATGGTCCAGAGCTGCTCGGATCGCCAGGCGTTTCCATAGCCGTTCTGGGATTCTGCCGCCAGGATCTCGATCCAGGGCCAGGCGACGGGGGTATCTTTGGCGTTGGTCGATTAGAAGCGAAAGAATGGTTTCTATTGGCAGGCCTGGAAGCCAGTTCACCTGCAAAGTCGCCTGGTAGCCAGACTGCGCCAGGAGCCGGGCACCCCAGGCGGACAAGCGCAGCACAGCCGGACCGCTCAATCCCCAATGGGTGACCAGGACCGGCCCACGCGTCACCAAGCGGCCAGGCGAAGAAATTTTAATCCCAGGATTAAAACGGAGCACCAATTCCACATCAGCGACCGCAACGCCTGCCATGCCATCCAGACTTTGATCCTGGATTGAAAAAGAGAACAGCGATGGAACCGGAGGCTGAACAGTATGTCCCAGGCTAGTTATCAACCGAGAAACCTGGCCTGTCAAACTACCAGTAGCGAGGAGGATTTTCCGGCTACGAATGGAATCGCCCCCTTCCAAAATAAGCTCAAACCGCTCTGGATGGCAAACTATTTTTTTAATT
>JAYRWF010000188.1:0-3664 GCA_041918195.1 Anaerolineales bacterium | reverse complement strand
GGAACTCGATAAAAGCTTTGATATCGCCCTGGAACCCGGTCTTGCGGATCACTTTGAGCATTTCCTGGCGGATGCGCTCGACCTCGGCCAGACCGGTTGCGTGGACCGCCTCGGGGCTCAGATCGAGCGTGGTGAACATCCGGATCCGGTGGGCATAAAATGCCCGCCCGTCCGGGAGCTCGCTGGCGCCAACCGTTTCGCGCGCTTGCGGCAGGTATTCATTTTGGATGTAGTCGCGCAGCTCTTGAAAGCCAGGGCAGACCGAGCCGGAGATGGCCGCCGCTCCGCTGGCTCGCAAGCGCTTCTGGATGTTGGAATTGAAGCTGGCCGGAAAAGCCTGGAACGGTTTGAAAAGTGGGCTGGTTGTTGGGTCAGCAACCACCTGGGTCGCCAGGCTCTGGTCAACCCCTTCCAGGGACGGGCGCGGGGGTAAGAAGCCACGCTCCAGCCCAGCACGCATCACTGCGATCGTTTGCCTGGCCAGGCGCTGAAAGCCTTCCAACCGGGCGATGTAATTCTCATAATCCTTGGCGGTGTTGAGTGGGACAAATTGGAACAGCTCGGGGAAATCGATCTGCAGACCGGCGGTTTTGGAGATTGGCAGGTAGAAGGCGCCAAATTCGTCTTCACGAATGGCGTCTTCCAACTGGCGTTTGAAAATATCGAAGTTGAGTTGCTCGGCAGCTGGCAGCTCGGCGCGCTGGATCGCCTCCAGGCGAGCCTGAAAGCCGCGTAAGGTCGCCAGGTGATGCGCCCAATCTTCGGGGGCAACCTCCGGCAGCCGGTCGTTGTAGCGGTGGTCGCCGCACAGCGTGGCATAGAACGGGTTGAACTGCATTTCGAATTCCCAGGCCTCGTTGACCAATGCCTGGAAACTAGATTGGTGATTCATGCTTGCTCCTTACCAGCGAGCCTGGTGTTCTTCGGCGAAACCGACCAGCTCGCGAATCTCAATTTTCTCACCCTGGCTTGTGATCGCCCAACCACTGTAACGTCCGAACATCTGGTGCACCTCGCTGAAGATCAAGCCCAGGTTGGTACGCGCCAGGCGCTCCTTGAATGGGGTGAAGACCAGCTCCAGGCGTCCATGGTCATCTGTAAATCGCCAGGGCTCCAGGTAGCTCCCGGAGTGGTAGTCGAAGCCTACCGGGCCGAGCTTGTGCAACCGGCCATCCAGGATGAAACAGTTCTCAGTCGCCTGGCTGGTATCGCCGAAGCCACAGCCCAGGTTCAAGCCGATCGTCCGGCCATCGCCCAGGAAGCCCGAGGCGCTGGCCCAATTCCAAAAACTCCGGTATTCCCAAACCCCACGCCCCCAATCAAGCTGGCCCAGGCAGGTGGCTGGGTCCAGGCTTTCGCGCTCCTGGCCAATTTGCAGGCTGCCTTCTGCGGGTAAGCAGTTGATTTTGTGATTGTAATAAAAGCGCCTGCGACCGATCGGGATGACAATGTTCATTGACTCGTGCGATTCCGGCTGGTGCAGGGTTATCTCAGCTTTGAGACCCTGCCCGTCGTTGTAACCCGGCCAATCAACTTCCACCCGGCGCAGCCCGGCTTGGACCCGGAAATTGAGCCGGGCGCGCCGGTCGGCAAAGTGCGACTCACCCGAGCGGGGGTCGCGCGGCAGGCTGACGCCCTGGCTGAGCGGGATGACCAGCCCCTCTTCATGCAGAAAATTGGTCCTGAAGTCCAGGCTGTAAACGAAGAGGTTGCCGGCATAGCCCAGGTCGGCAATTGTGGCAGAGAAAAACCGGCTGGGTGTGAAGACAGCATAATAATCCCAGCGCTTCATTCGAAAGCGCTGGGCAGCACGCAACGGGTAGAAGCGGGCAGCTTCCAGGTTGCCATCCAGGATGGGGTGGCGCGCCCAGCCGACCTGGTTTAATTTTCCGGTCGCGTCCAGCAGGGGAGATGAGCGGGTAAGCTCGATTTCCATCGTTTCGCTCGCTCAGGCCTGGCGGACGGCAGCGGCGATGGCGGCGATATGGCCCGGCGTGCTGCCGCAGCAGCCGCCGACGATCTGCGCCCCGGCTTGCACCAGGCGCAGGGCGGCTTCAGCCATTTGTTCGGGCGAGGTATCGTATTCTGCCGGGCTGGTACCGGGTCTGGGCATGCCCGCGTTAGGCTTGGCCCACAGCGGGATGCCGCTGTTCAGCGCGGCCATTTCAGCGATGATCTGTTCCATGAACTCGAGCGATTTGCCGCAATTGGCTCCGATCGCCGCCACGCCCAACTCCTTGAAGGTGTTGACCACCTGGGATGGCTTGACGCCCATCATCGTCCGCTTGCCCTGGTCGAAGCTGAAGCTCATCACCACCGGCAGGTGGCTGGCCTGGCGGGCGCCTTCCAGTGCGGCGCGCCCTTCCTCCAGCGCAAACTGGGTCTCGATCACCAGAAGATCGACCCCACCGCGCGTCAGCGCGGCGGCTTGCTCGGCATACGCCTGGCGCACTTCGTCGATTTCCAGCGGACCATAGGGCTTGAGCAGCGCTCCGACCGGTCCCATCGAGCCACCGACAAACACGCCGTACGGCTCGGCGGCCTGGCGGGACAGCTCCACGGCTTTCTCGTTCAACTCAGCCACCCGCCCTTCGAACTGCGAGCCTTTCAAGCGCAGGCTGGTGCCGCCGAAGGTGGCGGTCAGGATGATATTCGAGCCAGCTTCGACAAATTCGCGCTGCAGTTGGATAATCGCAGCCGGGTTATCGAACACCCATTCGTCCGGGGCGACCCCGGCCGGCAGGCCGCGCTGCTGCAGGTTGGTCCCGGTGGCGCCGTCTGAAACCAGCACCGCGCCGCGCTGAAGCTCAAGTAGAAACGATTTTCCGTGCATGTGATACCTCCTGGTGAATAGGCTGGCGTCAGTTATTTCATTCTGTTCTCAATTGCCTGCTGGTACAGGGCGACATAAGCCCGGGCGCTGCGCGCCCAGGAGAAATCCTGGGCCATCCCGGTCTGGATCATCTGCTGCAGGTGGTATGGCCGGTCATAGTAGGTGCTGACCGCCCAACCCAGGGTGTAATACAACGCCGGCGGGGTGGCGTCCCAGAATTTAAAGCCCGTGCCGCTGCCATCGGCCTGGTTGTAGTTCTGGACCGTATCTTCCAGACCGCCGGTAGCTCGCACGATCGGCAGGTTGCCATATTTGAGCGAGTACATCTGGTTCAGGCCGCACGGCTCGTACAGCGAGGGCATAACGAAGAAATCCGCCCCGGCTTCGATCAGGTGCGCCAACTCATTGTTATAACCGATGAAGCTGCCGATCTGGCCTGGATAGCGCCTGGGCAGCTCGCCATAATAGGATTCGAGCGCCTTTTCACCGCTGCCCAGGATGGCAAACTGGACAATCATTGCCTGGGCGACATTCTCGATCACCGCTGCCAGCAGGCCCATGCCCTTTTGCCCGGCCAGCCGGCCGACTGAGCCGATCAGCGGGATGTTCGGGTTGACCTGCAGCCCAAAGCGCCGCTGCAGCTCGGCCTTGTTGGCCGCTTTGCCCGCCATGTCCTGCGCGCTGTAGCGAGCAGGGATCAGCGGATCGATCGCCGGGTTCCATTCCTGGTAATCGCAGCCATTCAATATCCCAACGTAATCCGGGCCTTTATTGTTCAGGAAGGGCGCCAATCCCATCCCCCCCAGCGGGGTGCGGGTTTCGTTGGCATAG
>JAYRWF010000187.1:0-4659 GCA_041918195.1 Anaerolineales bacterium | reverse complement strand
GTTGGTAGGTGTTCAGTGGGTCGCCTAGCTCATCTGCAGACGACTGGGTATTTGGGGCTACCGGCGGCTGGGTTGATGCTGGGGTTTCCACCAGTGGTCCGCAGGCGGCCAGCAAGGCGCCAGTGCTCAGCAGACCAGCCGCCTGTAGAAATTGGCGCCGGCTGTGATAGACCCATTCTGGAGTGATCTCAGAAGGAGAGATTGGAATTGATTTGTAGTTGGATGGATTCTTCATCATGTTCACTCAATAAGTAGTGTTTCGTCTCAAGAACCAGTAGTTCGCCTGTTGTCAAGAAAGGTATTATCCAGATCAATCGTGTCCTATTATAGCCGAAATACCCTTGCTTCGCCTGCTTCCTGGGGTTGGGAACGCGGTATAATTTTTCCAGGTTCTCCGATCGAGGGGTTCCACTCCAGGATCAACAGAAGGTGAGTATGGGTGAACGAAAAATTCGTGTTCTGGTGGCAAAACCGGGCTTAGATGGGCATGATCGCGGCGCAAAGGTGGTAGCCCGAGCTTTGCGCGATGCCGGGATGGAAGTAATCTAGACCGGGCTGCGGCAAACGCCGGAGATGAGTGCCGAGAGCGCTTTGCAGGACGATGTCGATGCGGTGGGGCTCTCCATCTTATCTGGTGCGCACATGGCGTTAGCGCCGCGCATCATCGAGCTGCTCCAAGCTAATGGCCAGGATCAGGTGAAAGTATTCATTGGCGGCATCATCCCTGATGAAGATGCGCCTCGCTTGAAGGAAATGGGGGTTGCTGGGGTGTATGGCCCTGGCACCCTGACGGACGACATTGTCCGGGATATTCGCCAGGCAGTCTTAACGAGTTCCGAGTAATCCAGCAATGGATTTTTTGCAATCCATATTGGAAGGCAATCGCCTGGCGATCGCCCGCGGTTTGACCCAGGTAGAAAACGATACCGTCCAGGGCCGTGCGATCTTGAACAGCCTGTTCCCCTACACCGGGCGCGCCCACCTGATCGGCGTTACTGGCTCGCCCGGCACTGGGAAATCCTCCCTGGTGAATCAACTGGCTCGTTTTTTCCGCCAGCCAAGCCATTCAGCTTTGTTAGGACGCAAACCACCACTCCGTGTAGGGGTGATTGCTGTCGACCCCACCAGCCCATTCACCGGCGGAGCAATCCTCGGTGACCGGGTGCGCATGCGCGACCTGGCAGGCGACTCCGGTGTGTTTATCCGCTCGATGGCTACGCGTGGCTCGTTGGGTGGCCTTTCTCGCACCACCGCCGGCATGGCCCAGGTGCTGGATGCGGCTGGATATGATGTGATTCTGATCGAGACGGTCGGCGCTGGCCAGTCCGAGGTAGATATTGCTCGCTTGGCGCATACCACCCTGGTGGTAGAAGCTCCCGGCCTAGGCGATGATATCCAGGCCATCAAGGCTGGGATCCTGGAAATTGCCGATATCCTGGTGATCAACAAGTCCGATCGACCTGGGGCAGAGACGACCGAACGAGCGCTGCGCAGCATGCTCCAGTTGGCCCACCCAGTCGCCCATATTTTTCAGCATCACGGTCAAGCGGAACATGTTGCAGCCAACTGGGTAGCTGATCCACATGCGCCGCTGTGGATCCCGCCAATCCAACGTAGTGTGGCAATCGAAGGAGAAGGGATTGCTGAGCTGGCAGCAGCAATTGACCGTCATTTTCAGCATTTACGCCAGACTGGAGAATGGCAACAGCGCGAACAAGCTCGTTTACAATCCGAGCTCGAGGCGCTGCTTCAGGAGACCCTGGTATCACGCTGGCGAGATTCTGTCCCCGAGGCGCATTACCAGCAAGTCCTGGATTGCTTGATCCGCCGGGAGGTATCGCCCTGGCAAGCTGTAGAGCAATTGATCGACGGGAGGTCGGAATGATTTATTCTGGAAGAATCCGCCTGCGAGCGCCTGAGCGCTCGGATATCCCTCGTTTTGTTACCTGGTTGAATGACCCGGAGGTGCGCGCTGGGCTCTTGGTGTCGCTGCCGCTTTCCACTGCCGATGAAGAGGGCTGGTTCGAAGCCATGCTCAAGCGACCCTTGGAAGAACACCCAATGACAATTGAAGTTCGCCAGGGGGACGACTGGCTGCCGGTTGGCAATTGCGGTTTTCATAATGTCGACTGGCGTTGCCGCGCGGCGGAAGTCGGGATATTCATTGGTGAAAAATCGCTCTGGAACCGGGGTTACGGCACCGAGGTGATGCGATTACTGCTTAAACACGGCTTTCATACCTTGAACCTGAACCGGATTGCTTTGGATGTCTATGAGACCAACCCGCGTGCTATTCGCTCGTATGAGAAAGCAGGATTTGTCCATGAAGGCCGCCGTCGCCAGGCGATGTACAAGGATGGCCGGTATGTCGATATTCTGCAAATGAGTGTTTTGCGTTCTGAGTGGCAGGAGTGACCAGATCGTGTTGATCCTGATGCACCTGATGGGAGAGCTAACAGGTGCCTGAGCTTCCGGAAGTTGAGACAATTCGGGGTTTCTTAAGCTCAGGTCAGGGAGAACGGCCTGCGATCCTTGGGCGGCAGATCCAATCGGTCG
Source organism: Anaerolineales bacterium (assembly GCA_041918195.1). GTDB lineage: Bacteria > Chloroflexota > Anaerolineae > Anaerolineales > UBA4823 > CAZAGA01. The sequence continues at coordinate 2,103 of JAYRWF010000187.1, read as the reverse complement.
AGGTGTCTTGGGAGCGCAGCATTGCTTTTCCTGATCCGGCAGTTTTTTCGGAGCAAATCAAAGGCCAGATCATCCGGGATATTAGCCGGCGGGCTAAGTACCTGGTGTTTCGCCTTACCAATCGTTGGCTGTTGATCCATTTGCGGATGAGCGGTGATCTGTCCGTCCGCCCTGCCAGCCAGGCGCGCGATCCCTATGATCGCGTTGTATTTAACCTCGATAGCTCACTCTACCTGGCTTTCAATGACACTCGAAAATTTGGAAAAGTCTGGCTGGTTGATGATCCCAAAATCGTTCTGTCTGGTTTAGGACCGGAGCCATTTGATCCAATACTCACTGATGGCGATTTCTTTTCCCGCTTACAGGCCAATCGCCGCCAGTTGAAGCCGCTCCTGCTCGACCAGAGTTTTCTGGCTGGTCTGGGGAATATTTACACTGACGAAGCCCTGCACCTGGCCAGGCTACATCCTCTGACGCGTTCAGACCAGCTCAACATGGAGCAAGGACAGCGCTTATTGGAGAGTATTCGCCAGGTTCTGGCGTTGGGTATCGCGAGCCAGGGCGCTAGTATCGATTGGGTATACCGGGGAGGAGAATTTCAGAACCATTTTCGTGTATACCAACGCACCGGCCAACCCTGCCCCACCTGTGGGACAGGGATTGTCAAATTGACGATTGGCCAGCGCGGTACGCATTTTTGCCCGGCTTGCCAGGTCAGGCCGGATCTTTAAGAGTCGAAATCTACCGGCGCCGGGGGCGTTTGCGTTTCCCGCCATCGTCCTGAGTACCTGAAGCTGACGACCCGCTGCCAGACCGCCCAGCGCTGGTTTTTCCTTCTGAGACTGTTTCCACGCTTACGCTCTCATCCTCGGAGTATTCTTCTTCCGGTGTTTCTTCAGCCGATTGGGCTGGGTTGCTCTCTACCTGTGCGCTGTCCCCTGCAGTCGCGGACAGGACGGTGGAGCCCTCGCGAGGCCGATAGGTGAACATGCGCGAGACAATAGCCAGGCGCATATTGCTCAAGAGCTCCTGGAACAGGGCAAAAGCCCGGTTTTTATACTGTACCAGTGGATCTCGTTGGGCGTAGGCTTCCAGGCCAATCGAGATTCGCAGTGCTTCCATCTGGGTCAAGTAGTCGACCCATAATTCGGTGACCACACTCAGCAACAACTGGCGGTAGATTTCTGTCAGCGACATCCTGCCCAGAGCTTCGATTGCCGCTTCCTTTTCTTCAGGTTGCAGATCGTCAACCAGGCTTTGTACATTTCCCAACCGTTCTTCGCCAATTGCCTCTGCCAGCCGCCGCTTAATGGGATCATTCAGGGCGCTCACCGGGGTTTCGGCCAGTCGGTTCCATTCCGTTTGCCCCCAGGCATTGTACATTCTCTGTTGCATCTCTTCCAGGTGGTCCAATACCTCAATGGCGACTTCATCTGTGGAGCGATTCTCCAGGAAATGGGCAGCGCTGTAGATGAAGGCAACCCGGTTGGTTCGTTGCCAGACTCTCCGGTGGGTTTTCTTATCAAAGACTGCCTTTGCACCTTGCGGAATGATCAGCAACAAGCCAAGCAGGGTGTTTTCATCAATGAATTCCGGAAGTTTATCGATGGCGTTTTGAAGATCGCGCTGAATCTGCCCCTCGCCATCAGTCCCTTCACTCAAGTAGCGCTTTTTTCGGTTGGCAAAGAAGGTTTCTACGGCTTCCAGGGTCTGATCAGCAATCTGGTTCCAGTCCCCGGCAGCCAACTGGGCTGGGTTCAACTCGATGCTTTCTTCCAGGCGGCGTTCAATTGCTCCAATCAAACGGTTGATCGTTTGGCCGATCAGCGTGTTTTGTACCTGGGCCAGGGTTTCTTTTTTCGCCAGGTCAGGTTGGCTTAATAACGTTCGCTGCGCCTCGGCCGAGAGCTTGATCGGAATCTTGATCAGGTTGGATAGCTCATTCAGAATATCTGCCGGGCGGCGGGGTTGTTGTTCTTCTTCGAGCGCCAGGCCTTCAAAAAACGTGTCAATTGCCTCGCGCTGTTCTTCTACCTGGTTTTCAAGCTTGTCCTGGCTCTGATTCAGCAGGGTATTGACTTGCTGGATCAGGTGTTCTCGTTC
>JAYRWF010000186.1:0-12076 GCA_041918195.1 Anaerolineales bacterium | reverse complement strand
GATGAAATTCATCACCACATTGTTGCTTTGATGAATGGTACCGATAAACGTCATGACGCCATGCTGCCGGGCATAGCGAATTAAGCGCTCGTAAAGCAGAGTCCCCAAACCCCGCCCGTGATAATCATCGCGCACCACCACTGCGGTTTCGGCTGCCCCCGGCCCATGCTCGGGCGAGAAGGCGTAGCGCGCCACGCCGACCAACCGCTCAATCCCCTGCTCCTCGATCACTGCCACCAAAGCCATACGGTCCTGGTAGTCCAGGTTGGCCAGGCGATGAGCCTGTTCATCACTCAACTGACGGGCCGACTCCAAAAAACGATAATATATCGATTGAGGCGACAGGCGGGTGAATCCCTCTTGCAAGAGTGTCCAATCTAATGGCAAGATTGGCCGGATGTTAACCAGTACACCGTCTTTTAAGTGCACCTGTTCGACCCATTCAGCCGGATAACCTGGCGGCAGATTTAGAGAATCATCCCTGGCATCCATTGTACGTCCTTATAACGCAACGCGGCATTAAGCATATTATACCTGTTCCAGGTGAAAATAAAAATAGAAACCTTAAAATTAGGCGACTCTTGAGTGGAAATGCAGATTCAAAGCGCTATGATTCCTTCAGGCGCGGTATAGTTGGGAAAACTTATCCACGAGGGAGAATCATGCGGCCTGATTGGGATTCTTATTTCATGAAAATCGCCTACGCTGTCTCTGAGCGAAGCACTTGTGATCGGGCTTTTGTTGGGTGCGTACTGGTTCTGGATAAACGTATCCTGACCACCGGCTTTAACGGTTCGCCTGCCGGCCAGGCGCACTGCGACGAAATTGGCCATTTGATGGTTGACGGTCACTGTGTTCGCACGATTCACGCCGAGACCAATGCGATCATCCAGGCGGCCCTGCACGGGGTATCGACGCGAAACGCAACCTGCTATGTGACCCATTTTCCATGCATCAACTGCACCAAAGCCCTGATCAATGCCGGAATTTCTCGCCTGGTGTACAGCACGGCTTACCGGTTGGACGATAACGCCGTTGATTTCCTGAATACTGCCGAGATTGAGATCTGCCAGGTGACTTTCGAGAACGGGCGAGAAAAGATGGACTGAGCGCTGCGGGTATCACCAACATTTCATGACATTTGTCATATTCACAGAAGTGAATGTGTTAGGATAAAATATTCACCATGACGAATATGACTTTCCGATCCCCTACTGCTGGACTCAGCATCCTTTTCCAGACGCTTAGTGTTGCCCCCCGCCTGGAAATTTTACTAGCGATTGGCGAAGGCGAAGCCTGTGTCTGCCACCTGGAAGCAGCCCTGGGTTACCGCCAGGCCTTCATCTCCCAGCACCTGATGGCGCTGCGCGAGGCAGGCCTGCTTGAAACGCGACGCAACGGCCGGTATATCTATTATCGATTGGAAAATCGACGCATCCTGGCCGTACTCACCCAGGCAGGAGAGATGCTGGGGGAAGCAGTGCTAACCCAATCGCTTGCCACGGCGGCCTGTGAATGCCCAAACTGTGTAACTGCCAAACAAGCCTCCTCAGCAGCCAATCCCATCAACCTGATTGATCTGGAGAAAAACCAATGACAGGGCTGGACTTTATCCTACGCCTGGTACAAGGTGGGTTAGGAAACCTGGCCGCCTACCTGGCAGCGCATGTCTTGCTCTGCCTGGTACCAGCGTTTTATATCGCCGGAGCTATGACCGCCCTGATCCCAAAGGAATCGGTCACCCGCTTTTTGGGGCGCAACACACCAAAATATATCTCTTATCCAGCTGCTGCCCTGGCAGGTTCAGTGCTGGCGGTCTGTTCCTGCACGATCGTGCCACTGTTTGCCGGGATCTACAAAAAAGGCGCAGGCCTGGGACCAGCAATTACATTCTTGTTCTTTGCCCCGGCAGCAAACATCCTGGCGCTAGTTTATACCGGCGGCGTTATCGGCCCTGACCTGGCTTTTGCCCGGCTCTTTCTTTCGCTGGTCTTTGGCATTGGGATTGGCCTGATCATGGCGTTAATTTTCAGTCGCTCAGACCTGGCCCACGACCAGGCAACGAATGAGATGTTTGCCGGTCAGGCACAGAAAAGTATGGGCCGTGCCGCCCTGATTTTCTTATTGATCCTGGTTGCCCTGCTACTCTCGGGCACATTAAAAGTCGGCTTATTAACCAATGCATATGCCCAGGCAACTCTACCCATTTCGGGGGTTGATGCCTTCCAAGATTTCCTCTACCGCCTGGTTCCATTCGATCCTGCTAAGGGTGAGGAAGGCGTAACCGCGCAAGGCGCGATTTTGATAGGCTTGCTGGCCCTGATCGGGATTAGCTCCTGGAAAGGAATCGAGACTATCCACGAAGGCTTCAACCGCTGGACCTGGATATCCCTCTCGCTGGTCGGCCTGACCCTGGCCATGGCCGCCCTGGGTATGCAGCCTCACACAGACGGGCTAGAGCTCCTGTTCACCGGAAAATTCTTTGGCGTGCTGCTGGCGCTTGTGATTTTGGGATGGTTGTTCCGAAAACACCTGAGTGAAGGCGAGCAGCGCGACTTCCTGTGGGAATCCTGGAAATTCGTGAAGCAGATCTTTCCGTTGCTGATCGCCGGCGTGTTTATTGTGGGTGTGATTCGCGTGCTCATCCGGCCAGAATGGATCGAAGCCCTGGCGGGCAGCAACACCCTGCTGGGCAACCTGGCCGGAGTGCTCTTCGGCGTGTTCATGTACTTCCCAACCCTGGTGGAGGTGCCAATCGCAAATATGTTCCTCAGTCTGGGCATGCATCGTGGTCCCCTGCTGGCTTACCTGATGGCTGACCCAGAACTGAGCCTACAAAGCATTTTGATCACTGCTGCAATTATTGGGCGATTGAAAGCCTGGGTGTATGTATTCTGGGTGGCCTTCTTCAGCACGCTGGCCGGGTTGATCTACGGCTCCTGGATTGATGGCGCCAACCTGGGTTTGATCGCGCTCTATTTATCGGGATTCCTGGTAATTTTGACCGGCGTGTTATGGTGGGCCAATCATCGCAACCTGGCACGCGTGAACCCCGCCTAAGAAACAAACCAACAAGAATCTCTTCTAAAAAAACATCTTCTGGAGGAAAGTTATGCTAACAATCAAAGTACTTGGTTCAGGTTGCGCAAACTGCAAGCGAGTGGAACAGATTGCCCATAAGGCCGTCTCAGACCTGGCAGTGGAGGCGGAAGTTATTAAAGTGACGGATTATAACCAGATCATGGACTACAACATTCTCTCTACGCCTGGCCTGGTGATCAACGAAAAAGTGGTTTGCTCTGGACGGATCCCCAGTCAGGCTGAAGTCGCCACCTGGCTGGCTAATGCACTTGCAACGGCGGTTTAATCGCCCTGGCTGAAACCTGGATACTGTAGACCGGTACGCCTTGGGAAGTTCCTGCGCTAGTGCTACGACGCACAGAAACGTCCTGGAAACCTGCCTGCCTGACCAAATCGATATACTCTTCTTCGGGCAACGCCCCGGAAATACACTCCGCCCAGCCAGCTGCCGAGGCACGGGCGGCCGGAAGAATCGCCCCGCCGAAGACCATATCGTTCACTTCCAGGCGCCCGTTGTCCTTCAAAACCCGGTAAGCTTCCCGGAAGACCTTGCCCTTATCCTCAGCCAGGTTGATGACGCAGTTCGAGATAATGACGTCAACCGAATTATTATCAACAGGCAGCTTCTCAGCATAGCCATGTTTGAATTGGACGTTGTCGAAACCGCCCTGCTGGGCAGCACGGCGGGCGCGCTCGAGCATTGCCGGAGTCATATCGACCCCAATTACCTGACCGGTAGACCCGACCTGCCGGGCGGCAATCAAGGCGTCTAACCCGCCGCCAGAGCCGATATCAAGGACGGTTTCACCTGGCTGCAAACTGGCCATCGCCAGCGGGTTGCCGCAGCCCAAGGAGAACTCGGCGGCTTCGGCCGGTAGATCCGCTTTTTCACCAGCGGTATAACCACCCTCCCATACAACCGAGCCAATGTCATCGAATGAGATCACGCTTGAAGAGCAGCAACTCGAGTCGCTGCAGCAAGAGGTGCTGCTTACAGCAAGCTCGGCATAGCTTTCCTGCACATTTTGGAGGGCGGCAATCCGCCGAGCGCCGACCGCTATAAAAATTCTTACATCGATCTGCTCACTGGCATCCTTTTGGCAGCCAGAGTGGCAACTCTCCCCAGTGCAATCTACCAGCACGTTTACCAGCCCAGCTTGCTCAAACCACCCACGCACATCGTCCCGGTCAAAGCCCAACCAGACATCGGACATTTCGGTTTTAAACCATTCATGAGGGTGTTGGTCCAAATCGGTGACCACTAAACGACCGCCGGGGCGCAACAGCCGGACCATTTCGGTAATGGCAGCCAATGGGTCGGGGCAGTGGTGGAGGTACATATTAGCAAAAACCGAGTCCAGGCTGGCGTCTTGCAGTGGCAGTGCGAGACCATCGGCCTGATGAAATTCCAGGTTGTCGAACCCAGCCAAGTTCTGCCGGGCCACTACCAGCATGGCTTGCGAGCCGTCCAACAGGTGCACTTTTTGCACGCGCGGCGCCAGCCCAGCCGCCATAAACCCGCTGCCGGCGCCGACATCGGCAACGATCATTGCTGGGTGCAAGTAAGCCTTAGCAATAGCAGCCTCGCGCACAGCCGGACTAAAATAGCCACAGCGCATACGGTCCCACTGGCCGGCGACCTGCTCAAAATAACTGGCGGAAGGATTGGTGGAGCTCATTAGTGCTCCTTATTCATCCACCCGGTGAAAGCCCAGGGTACGGAATAAGCCGCGCATCATCGTGTGGCCGAAATCGGGCTGGAGGTGCTGGTTGGGGCAGCCCCCCGGGATGACCGCAATCCCGTTCTCACGGCATAGTTGGACAGCCTGTGGAGAAACGCTAGTCATCCCAGCAGCCAGGCCGGGCCGGGTGCCCATCATGCAGTGCATCCAGACATGTTTGACTCCCAGCTCGATGCACTGCCGGACAATCTGCTCGGTTACGCCAGGGTTAGTCAGGATAAAGACAGCCTGTGGCTTTTCGGGGATGGACATCAAATCTGGGTAGCAGGGATCGCCTTCAAAGGAGCTGATGCGTGGGTTGACCGCGCTTACCGTGTATCCAGTCGCTTTAAATTTTCGATAGGCCAGGTTGCAGCCTGTATCCCGTTTATCCGAGACGCCAACCACAGCGATCCGTTTTTGGGATAGGAAATTTTTGACCAGGGGGTCTAACTTTACCATAGAAACTCCTTTGACTAATTATAGCAGGCCTCAAGACTGGACGATTTGGCGTTCGGCCCGTTGGCGAATGCCAAGCAGCATTTTCCGTTCCATCACAAAGCCGATCGGCTCGGTCAGCCGCCAGATCCAGGCCATGTCTGGGCTGAAAGCCAGGCGCTGGCGCACTAGTAGGCGGGTAGTCGTGGCATTGACAGGCTGCAAGAAGAACTGCCAGGTGGCAATCGAATAGCCTTTTACAGGCTGCGCCAGGTATTGCACCGGCTGCTCGGTCTGGGGATTTGCGCTGATCAACACCAGCGAGTTAAGGGGGTCGATCGCCGCAATCGCGAAGCATGGGTAGCCTTTTGGACCCAGGCGAATCAATTCACCAATTGACGGTTTCTGTAGCTCAGGCAGTATGGTATTCATGCTATGGATCTTACAACCAGCGATATTCTCCAGGCCATCATAACTATACAGGCCGCCGCGCCCCTGACCCATTTGCACCAGCCACGGCCAAACCCGCTCGACCGGCGCGTGGATGGTGATCGACCGGGTATAACCCAACATAGGATTAGGGACCAGTTCATCGCCCGGCAATGCCTGCTCAACTTCGGCAGGAGACGCCCCCCAGCGGTTATACCAACCGCGCAGCAGCGGCGAGCCCGACAGTGCACCAGCTACCTGAAAAGCGCCAATAATGTTTTCGAAAGGGTTCATGAAGTCTCCTTTAAGGCCATCTCCATCTGGAGATGCTGACCTCGTCTCTCTGTGAAATTCCCGGTGAATGCGGACTACATTCACGCTAAACAGAGTTCTCACCTACCCGGCAGCAGCCCGTTGGGTCGGAGCGAGGATAGTGTAGAACTAATATAGCAGAAATGTGGAAAAACGGAAATCATTTTGACGGGTGTTAGCGTTTTGACTAAAGTATGCATCGGGACCACTCCTATTTCATTGTACATGTCTATTTCAACCGCCATTGCCATCAAGACAATTTCCTCCCCTGGTAGATAGGCTGCCAAGAGTTTAAGAAAGGGATTAATAATCCTGTAGATTCTGGTATGATCAGGCAGGGTAAAAGGATCTCCGATCCGATTAGCCAGATAGGAATTTTCACAATGAAAACCCATTCAATGCTCCTGCCCCTCGCCATAATCTTATTGCTGATCTTCCCGATCGCATCAGCTGCCCCGGCTCTCAAATCAGAGCTTGATTTCACGGCTGTGGATAACTACATTGAGGCTCAAATGTCTAAACACGGCTTACCTGGCGTGGCGCTAGCAATCGTTGAGCAGGAAGAAATTGTTTACCTTAAGGGATATGGCACTGCCGGAAAAGGCCGGCCTATGACCGCCCAGACACAAATGCTGATCGGTTCCCAGAGCAAATCCTTCACCGCGCTGGCGATCGCCCAACTGGCTGAACAGAGTAAACTCGAGCTAAACGCGCCTGTACAGACCTATATCCCCTGGTTTCAAGTAGCCGACGAAGCCGCCTCCCGCCGGATCACAATCAATCATCTCCTCCATCACACCAGTGGGCTGTCCGATACCGGTTATGGGATTGTCCTACCAAGGGACTCCACACCAGAGCAGGCCGTGCGCTCACTGGCCCAGGCGCAGTTAACTGCCGCGGTCGGAACAAAACACCAATACTTCAACATGGGTTATAGCGTGCTTGCGTACGTGGTTGAAATTGTCAGCGGCGAGACCTACGCCGATTACGTCCGTAACCATATTTTTACCCCGCTCGGCATGCAAGCATCTTCGGCAGACCCATTTCTAGCTCCGGACCTGGCGCAGGGGTACACCCGTTTGTTTGGCTTTCCAGTTGCGATGAAGGAGCAAATCCCGGCCTACGGCGCAGGGGAGGGCTTCATCGTCTCCACCGCTGAAGATATGGCTCGCTATGCCATAGCTTTCCTGGGAGATGGCGCTGGGCTGGTCTCTCCAAAGATGTTGAAACGCATCCTGACCCCCGGCATCGGTACTTATGGCATGGGTTGGTATATCGTGGATGGCGGTGCGAAAATCTTGCATGGCGGCGCCAACCAGACTTTCCGCACCGATGTGAACCTCTATCCAGGCAACGGACGCGCATTCATCCTCCTTAGTAATGAGGGCTATCAGGTGGATCATTTCATTTCTGCCGGGCAGTTGAGCGCTGGCCTTGAGGCGATTGTGCTAGGGAAAGCCCCTCCACCAGTCGAACAAGGCTGGTCGGTGCGCTGGGTGGGTTGGGGATTAGGGTTGCTGGTTTTCGGGCTGATTGCTTTACATACCCGGAACTTCCTGGCCTTGCGCGGTTGGAAACAAAGGAATTTCTCTCCAAGAAAACGGGCCTTCGATGTTGCAATCAGTTTCATGATCCCTACCATCATCCTGATTGTCGTTTTCTGGCAAGTGGGCAACTTTTACGGCGACCGGTTCAACTTTTGGATTAACCTGGCCTATTTCCGCTTCGGCTTGCCGGATGTATTCATCCTGATGATTGTCGGCACCCTGCCCGACTACCTGCAGGGGTTGATAAAACTATACCTATGGCGCCAGATTGGAATAACTACAACCCAACCTAATTTGTAATAGACCAACCAAAACTTGTTTGTCACCGGCCAATGGCTTACCCTCAAAGATCCCCATGGATACCGTTCAAGAGATTATCGCACGCATTCCAGCCTGGCAAAACCAGGGAAATATCCAATTGGAGCAGATCGCCGGCCTGACCAACACCAATTACCGGGTCACGGTCAACGACGAGCGTTTTGTACTGCGCGTCAGCGGGCAAAATACGGAGCGCCTGGGCATCAACCGCGCCCATGAGCTGGCAGCGCTGCGCAGCGCCGGACAGGTCGGGCTAGGGCCGGAAGTTGTGGCCAGCTTGTCACCAGAAGGCCATCTGGTGACGCGCTGGGTGGAAGGACGGCATTGGACCGCTCAGGAGTACCGCTCGACCAAAAATGTGCGCTTACTCACCGAAACCGTGAAGCGTATCCACGCTCTCCCCCCCAACGGCGCAGTTTTCTCGCCTTTTCAGCGGGTGGATGCTTTTCTGCAAATTGCCCGCAATCACAATGTTCTCCAGCCAGCCGAACTGAACTCTTGCCTGGAAACGATGCGCTCCGTGGAAGTGGAGCAGCAGCGCGACCCGTCGGACTGGCAGCGCATGTGCCATAACGATCTGGTTTCGGTGAACTACATCTACCTTGACACAGTAGATTCTATAATCGTCCTCGATTGGGAATTTTCTGGCCTGGGCGACATCTATTATGACCTGGCGGCGGTGGTGTATACGCATGATAGCGATGGGGCTATCTCACCCGACCTGGAAATGGAAATGCTCAAGTGCTATTTTGGTTCTGTCACCGCCTTTCAACAACGCCGCTTGCTGGGCATGAAATTTATGCTGATGTTGTTTACTGGTATGTGGGGCTTGGCGCAGCATGGCATGCAAATTGCCGGGTTGGCCCCGGCGGTGGAAGGGTTCGACTACCTGGAATTCGCTGAATACCTCTTTACCCACGATATCCAGGCCTTGCGAGAGCAATACATCCAACCGAGGACGCCATGATTGAACTTCACCCGAGTGAATTTGCCCACTTCACCCCTCTTTTGAAGGGAATTAGACAGAAAGTGCTGCCACAAGCCATCTGCCAGGGATATTGCCCCGGGCGGATATTTGTAGACAGGCGGGATCATCCTCAGTTGATCCTGATTTGGTCGAGCCTTGGTTATTATTTCATCAGTGGCAACCCAACGTTTGGGCATGACTTTTACGAAGCCAGCCGGTTGCTGCGCGAAGTCTTTGTCCCGGCCTCCCAGGCCGGCGGTGAAAACAGCTTTATCCTGGTTCCAGCGCGCGACGGTTGGAAAGAACTCCTGCCCGATCTGCTGCCCGGACGAGAAGTGATTGAAATCTACCGTCGCCCATTCCAATTCGACAACGCACAATTCAAGTCGTTGGGCCGCTGGCAGGCTGGCCTCCCGCCAGGCTCTCAGCTTCGCATTCTGGATCCAGCCCTGACCAACAGACTAGGCGCTCCGCCTGGCTGGTTTTCACCGGAAGCCTTCTTGGCGCATGGACTGGGTGTGGCATTGTTTATGGATGATGAAATCGCAAGTCTGTGCACCAGCATATTTGCTAGTGATGAGCAGATGGAAATAGATATCCATACGGAAGAAAAGCACCAGCGAAAAGGGTTTGCCGTTCTGGTTGCTTCTGCTTTCATCGAAGAATGCTTGCTGCGCGGCAAACAACCCAATTGGGAATGTTTTTGGGAAAACCAAGCCTCCACGACGCTGGCCGAAAAATTGGGATTCCAGGCTGAGGCAGACTACCCGGTCTATTATTGGGAAGAAGGAATCAATGGCTTTGATCATGCGCCAGTGCCAGGATGATGATGACTATTTCCGTAGCTCGGTGATGACTGAGAAGAAAGTGACCGATACCTGGATTAAGGAATGGAACCAGGCTTAATAAGGAGGCAGATAACATGGAAGAAGAATTTCGTATTGAACCAGTAGACAAACCGACCGACCCGATGTGGGAGGTGATTGGGGGTGGAATCAACCAATATAACCAGCAGCGCGGCGGGCCAGAAGGGTTCAAACACCTGTGTTTTGCCGTGTACGACTCTCATGGCGAGGTCGCCGGTGGACTGATTGGCGAAACCTACTGGGGGTGGTTCTACATTAACCTGCTTTTTGTGAAAGAAGAACTGCGCGGGCAGGGTTACGGGCACCAACTCTTGACGCTGGCCGAGGAAGAAGCGCGCCAACGGGGTGTAAAAAATGTCTTTTTCGACACCTTCAGTTTCCAGGCGCCTGATTTTTATCGCCAGCATGGCTACCGGGTCTTTGGCAAGCTCAAGGATTTTCCGCCCGGGCACACCCGGTACTACATGACCAAAGCACTCTAAACCATGACCGCGGCTCGGATTTCTCCAAAATTGGTCACTGGGGTTGCTTTACGCATTGGCTTGGGCATCCCTTTCATCGCGCTGATTGTCATCCTGCCGGCTGGAACTTGGAACTACTGGCAGGGTTGGATGTACCTGGCCACTTTACTCCTGCCGATGCTCGGCTCTACTGTCTATCTGTTTAAAAACGATCCTGATTTACTGGAACGACGCATGCGCATGCGTGAAAAAGAAGGCGCACAGCGCAAAATCATCGGAGTCCTGGCGATTTACTTCCTGCTGGCCTTCACCCTGCCCGGCCTGGATGTGCGCTTTGGCTGGTCTAATGTCCCCCCGCTGGTCTCCATCCTGGCCGATGGCCTGGTGTTTACCGGCTACATGATCACCTTCTGGGTATTGACCGTCAATAGTTTCCTTTCACGCGTCGTTGAAGTGGATGTCCAACAGACAGTTGTCACCACCGGCCCGTATGCCATTGTACGCCACCCGATGTATTTTGGCGTGGCGCTACTCTACATCGCATCTCCACTGGCGCTCGGATCTTATTGGGCCGTCCTGCCGGCGCTGATGATTATCCCTCTGTTAGCCGCGCGCATCCGCAACGAGGAGGAAGTCCTGCTGCGCGAGCTGGTTGGTTATGCCGAATATCGTCAAACAGTTAAATACCGCCTGCTACCAAGAGTCTGGTAGAAAGGTTTTAGCCATGAATAATCAACCGGGTTTCTTCGATTTTGCCGCCGAGGTTGGCCTGACCAAGCACATCGGCGGGGTTGAAGCCACCGATGCCCTGGCCGGGTTGTGCCACATCGGCCAGACCAGCCACGTTTTGGATGTTGGCTGTGGCGTGGGTCAACGCCTTGCTATCTTGCCAGGCGCTACGGCTGCCAGGTCGTCGGGGTGGATATTTCCCCCCGCATGATCGACCGATCCAGGGAGAGAGCCAGGCGGGAGCGCATGGCAGACCGGGTAGAATTCAGGGTAGCCGACGCCCAGGACCTGCCTTTCGAAGCGGGTCTGTTCGATGCAGTCATCACCGAGTCTGTGACCGCCTTTCCCGAGGACAAGCAGAAGGCTGTAAACGAGTATGCTCGGGTGACCCGGCCGGGAGGATTTGTGGGCCTGAACGAGTCTACCTGGCTGAAGACGCCGCCACCACCGGAGGTAGTTGCCTGGGCTGGACAGGACCTGGGAGCCAATGTGAAGCCATTGACCCAGGACGAATGGAAAGGGTTATTGGAGGCGGCTGGGCTGACCGGGATCAGCGTAAAACTTTACTCAATCAAGCTCCAGGATGAAGAGCGCGGGATCCTTCAGCGCTACGGTTGGCGAGGGACATTGGGCATCCTGGGCAGGATGCTGGTGCTTTACGTCCGCAGCCCTGCCTACCGGAAATTCGTCAGGGAAGTCGGTGAAGGCGGGCTGACGCCGCCTAATCTCACCGAGTATTTCGGATACGGGTTATTCGTGGGCGCGAAGTGAGGCCGAAGGGACAAACACCTCAGGTTCCTCAGCATTACTTGCGAAAAGGATATCGGTATCGGATGAACAATTTTATTATCCATCCGAAACCGATATTGCCTGGCAAATAGTTACTTTATTTCACACCAAGGATCATGAATTTTCCCCAGGCCGGCCTATAAGCCGCATTGTCAAAATTTTTACCGCGTGCCCTGAGGTAAACCGTAATCGCGAACCGAAGTGGGGAATATCCAACCTCGCGAACTCAATTCACGGCTTCTCAATATTATACCTTGTCCTTCTTAAGGCCGTTCCCTCGCGCTGACATTAGTTTCTGAGCGCTGAGTAACGGCCATTTTGTATTTGCGTCACCCATTCGACTGGATTGGAGCTATACGATGTCGAAAGTTTCGCTTGCTTTGGGATTCGGGCTATTGATTCTATTGGCGGTCGGCTC
>JAYRWF010000185.1:0-2334 GCA_041918195.1 Anaerolineales bacterium | reverse complement strand
GCGTTGAACAAGTCGGTGTTAAATTCCACCGATAGGTCAAAGCCGTCCGCCATCTCTGCAGCAACCAGAGTTAGGTCAAATGTCGAGGTACCGCTATGAAGGTCGATCGGCTCCAGCATCATCCCTGGCAAGCGCTGCGCCCGCACAGGCGCGTTTTGCAAGATAAACATAACCTGGAAGAGCGGGCTATGACTCATATCGCGAGGCAGATTCAGCCGGTCAACAATCACCTCGAAAGGCACATCCTGATTGGCATACGCGCCCAGGGTGACTTCCTTAACCCGCTCAAGCACCTGCTGGAAAGTAGGCTCCCCGGACAAGTCGGAGCGTAAAACCACCGTGTTAATGAAAATTCCGATCAACCCTTCCAACTCAGCCTGCCGGCGGTTAGCGATCGGTGAGCCAACGGTGATATCCGTCTGGCCGGTGTAACGATAGAGCAAAGTCTGAAAGCCAGCCAGGAGAGTCATGAAGACCGTCAGGCCCTTTTGCTGGCTGAAAGATTTGATCCGCTCGGTCAGGGATTTCGAGAGGCTGGCAGAGAGGGCTGCACCACGTGAAGTGATGACTGGAGGGCGTGGGCGATCGGATGGCAGTTCCAGAACCGGGATGAAACCACCCAACTGCTTGGTCCAATAACTGATCTGGCTTTCCAGTACATCCCCTTGCAGCCAATCGCGCTGCCACTCCGAATAATCGGCGTACTGGATCGGCAACTCAGGCAGTGGCGATGGCGCACCAGCCGTGAACGCCGCATAAAGCATTGAAAGCTCATAAATGAAAACACCAATCGACCACCCATCGGAAACAATGTGATGCATAGTCACCAGGACCACATGTTCCTGATCGGCGGTTTGAATTAAGACCACCCGGATCAATGGGCCGACCGATAAATCAAAAGGACTGCGCGCTTCCAGGTTTGCCAAACGCATCGCCTCGGCTTGGCGCTGATCGGCAGGAAAATCCCGCAAATCAATCAACGGGAGGCTGATTTTCTGCGATGGATGGATGACCTGGACCGGGTTGCCATCCATCATGGTAAAGGTTGTTCGCAACGCTTCATGACGGCGAACAATTTCATTCAGGCAACGTTGCAGAACCTGCCGATCTAATTGCCCGATCAGGCGAACAGCGGTCGGGATGTTGTAAAATGGGCTGCCCGGCTCAAACTGGTCCAAAAACCACAGACGTTGTTGAGCAAAAGAGGCTGGAAATACAAAGACATCCTCTTCTGGTTCATTTATCAGCAAGTCACTATTGGTCAGGTTCATCGGTTTACTCTACAGGATTCGACTGAGAAGAATCGGCAGCCGAATCTTCCTTGTCCATCTTCTCGCCCGGATCAGTTTTGACCAACCCAGTGCTAGTCTGTCTCATCCGGCGCGCATCGCGAGCAACTGCCCGGATGGCGGGAGTTTGCAAGCCTGTCCCAGCCTGGCGTAATTGCTCGATCGTACCGGCAATTTCTGCAATCGTCGGATGCTCGAACAGGGCACGTAATTGGATCTCAACCTTGAACGCCTCGCGGATATGAGATATGAATTGGGTAGCAAGCAGCGAATGACCGCCCAACTCGAAGAAATTATCCTCAACGCCGATTGGGCTCTGCTCACCGGTCCAGGGAATACCTAGCAGCTCGGTGCAGATCCGGCAAAGTTGTTGCTCAATCTCATTCCTGGGAGCAACGTATACGCTACTGGCCTGGTCGCGCGCCGAGCGCTCGACCCGGAGAGTCGCCAGAGCCCGGCGGTCGATTTTCCCACTCGGCGAAAGAGGCATCTCATTCAACAAGATAAAAGCAGACGGTATCATATACTCGGGCAGTGTCTGGCTCAGGAATTTCCGCAGCGAGGCCGGTTCGAGCGCTGGCTCTTTGATCTGTGGAACAACGAAAGCCATCAGGCGCTTATCCGCCATCTGGCCTGAACCTATGTCATCTCGTACAACCACTGCTACATCCAACAGGCGTTGAACCTGCCCAGGATCGACCGGTATGACTTCTTCATACTGTCGAAGTGCAGACTCGATTTCGCCCAACTCAATCCGGAAGCCGCGCAGCTTGACCTGCTGATCGATACGCCCCAGGAATTCCAGGCTGCCATCCAAACGCCAACGGACCAGATCTCCAGTCCGGTACAGCTTCTCGCTAGCCCGCTCGGTCAGGCCAGCCTTATGTAAGACGCCCGCCAGAGGATTTTGGATAAATTTTTCTGCAGTTAATTCTGGTTGATTAAGATACCCTCGCGCAAGCCCTCTCCCTCCAATATATAGTTCTCCAATGGCTCCTATTGGCAGAAATCTCAAATTTGAAGACAAGACATAAGCCTTTGTATT
>JAYRWF010000184.1:0-3905 GCA_041918195.1 Anaerolineales bacterium | reverse complement strand
TACCTGTGGCGTTTCTGGCGCCGCCTGCCCGAGGCCGGCCAAATTGCAGTTTTTGACCGGAGTTGGTATGGCCGGGTGATGGTCGAGCGGATCGAAGGTTTCTGTGATGAAGCAGCCTGGAAGCGCGCTTATCGTGAAATTAATTATTTCGAGCGCCAACTGGTCGATTTTGGCACGATTACCTTTAAATTCTGGCTGCATATCAGTGCAGACGAGCAACTCAGGCGCTTTTCCTCGCGCGCCAATGATAAATTGCGCTCTTGGAAGTTGACCGATGAGGACTGGCGCAACCGCGAAAAATGGGGTTCCTACGAGGAAGCAGTAAACGAGATGTTGCTCAAAACTAGCACCCTGACTTCACCCTGGACAATAATCGAAGGCGATTCGAAGCTCTACGCCCGGATTAAGATCCTGAAGACCTTGGTGGATAAATTGAGCACCGAGTTGAAATACGACCCGTTCAAGGATAAAGCCCTTGGCCTGGAAGTCAAGAAAGATAAAAAAGACAAGAAAAAGAAGACAAAAAGCACCAAGGATAACGCGGCAGCCCAACCAGATGAGGAATAAGCACCCTTGAATAGAGGCGATGCCTATCTGGAAGGCGGCTTCAGGAGCGATGTATGGTAAAGGTTGTGAAAACAAAGGGCGACAAAGAAGCACAAGCCGAGAAAAAGATTGAAGAGGACATCGATTTACGGGATCCGCGTTGGTTTATTAACCGCGAGCTGACGATGTTGGAATTCCAGCGCCGGGTTTTGGAGGAAGCCAAGGACGAAACCAACCCGCTCCTGGAACGCGCAAAATTTTTATCGATCTTGGGCTCAAATCTGGATGAATTTTTCATGGTGCGGGTTTCCGGCCTGGTCAAGCAGGTGGATGCCGGCGTCCTGGATACGCCGCCAGATGGTTTGACGCCCGCCGAACAGCTGGCTGGGGTAAGGAAAATCAGCTCACAGTTGATGACCGAGGCTCGTGAAGTGCTTCGAGATGTACTGGTTCAGTTAAAAAAAGCCGGCATCTATATATACGACTACGCCGAGTTGAACGAACGCCAGAAACAGATCGCCGATGCTTACTATGAAGATGTAGTATTTCCGGTCCTTACCCCGCTGGCTTTCGATCCAGGGCATCCCTTTCCGCATATCTCCAACCTAAGCCTGAGCCTGGCAGTTGTGATCCGGGATGAAGACGGGCAAGAAGTCTTTGCTCGCGTCAAGGTACCTGATTCGCTGCCGCGCCTGGTTCCCTTAAAAAGATCTTCCGGCTGGGTGCGCAAGGATGGCACACCGCCACACAATCACTATTTCGTCTGGCTCGAGCAATTGATTGCTGCCAACCTGCAAAAATTATTTCCGGGCTTGAATATCTTAGAAACGCACCCCTTCCGGGTAACGCGTGACGCCGATCTTGAGATCCAGGAGCTGGAGGCGGAAGATTTGCTGGAGACCATGGAGCAAAGTGTTCGCCAGAGGCGTTTTGGATCGGTCGTACGGGTGACGGTAAACGACAGCATGCCGGGTCGCATCCGGGACATCTTGATCGAAAACCTGGAGGTTGAGCGGAACGAGATCTATTCCCTGGATGGGCCGTTGGGGCTCAGCGACATCAAAAGCCTGTATAGCCTGGATCGTTATGATTTGAAGGATCCACCCTTCCGGCCGGCGATCCCATCTGTCTTCCGCGGGGACACTTTTGATGGCAATTTCTTCAACGTGATCCGGCGTGAAAACGTTCTTTTCCACCATCCGTATGTTTCCTTCACGCCCCTGGTAGATTTGCTGAATTACGCGGCGCGCGACCCGGATGTGCTGGCAATCAAGCAGACCCTTTACCGGGTGGGACGGAACTCCCCGGTGGTGAAAGCTTTGCTGGAAGCGCGCCAGAATGGCAAGCAGGTTGCTGTCCTGGTCGAGCTCAAAGCTCGCTTTGACGAGGAAAGCAACATCAAGTGGGCGCATATGCTGGAAAGCGAAGGCGTCCACGTTACCTATGGCCTGTTAGGATTGAAGACGCATTCAAAGATCGCCCTGATTGTCCGTAAAGAAAACGAACAAATCCGGCGCTATATTCACCTGGCAACCGGTAACTACAATGCGGTGACTGCCCAGATCTATGAAGATATTGGTATGCTGACCAGTGACCGCGAAATCGGCGAAGACGCTACTGATTTGTTCAACTACCTGACCGGTTATTCGGCGAAAAGGGAATATCGCAAGCTGCTGGTTGCGCCAGTCAACCTGCGCGAGCGGATGACCGCTTTAATCCGGCGCGAGATTGAGATCCAGCGCGGTGGAGGAGAAGGACGGCTGATTCTAAAAATGAACTCGCTGGTGGACCCTGGTATCATCAAGCTGCTTTACCAGGCTTCCCAGGCCGGGGTTAAGATCGACTTGATCGTCCGCGGCATGTGCTGCCTGCGCCCCGCCATACCGGGGGTGAGCGACAATATCCGCGTGATCAGCGTAGTGGGGCGATTTTTAGAGCACAGCCGGATCTATTACTTCCACAACGCCGGCAACGAACAGATCTACCTGGGTAGCGCCGACTTAATGCCGCGCAATATTGACCGGCGTGTTGAGGTGCTTTTCCCGGTGGAAGATCAACGGATTATTCGCTATCTGCGGGATGAGGTCCTGGAGACCTATTTGATTTCGAACCAGAAAACACGCCTGCTCAGACCTGACGGTTCGTATGAGATGCTCCAGCCTGAACCCGGCCAGCCCTTGGTCAATATCCAGAATTGGCTGATGTCCTACTACAAGCAACGTTGAAAGCGAGAAAATGATGAGTGGTACAAAAAATGTAGAGCTGGCGGAGGGGAAATTGCCCTCCAGCCGGCCAGAAGCTATTCGATCTCTAGCCTTGAATTTGTTTGATCAAACTCAACCGCTACACGAGCTGGATGAAATGAGCCGCCAGGTCTTGAGCCTGGCAGCCCAAATGGTCGAGCGCAGTGGGCGCCTGACCAAAAAACGCCCGAAGAAAGCCGTGCACAAGCTGCTGAAGTCCGAATTTGGCGACGACCTGACCAAGGAAGGGGAAAGCCTGTTGGCGCCGGTGATCGCGCTGCAGCAAGGCCGGATCAAAACGAAGGCGGTCCTGAAAATGGACCTGACCACCTTACAGCAACGGGCCGTGCTGACCCTGGCGGCGCTGTTGAGGATTGCTCACGGCCTGGATGCCTCGGAAAGCCAATCGACCAGTATTCAGCGCGTCGATCTATCCGGAAATGAGATGAAAATCCTGGTCAGCGGGCCGCAAGCAGAACAAGACGCAATCTCCGCCGAGCATGAAGCGCGCCTGTGGGAGAAGATCGGTTATCCCCCTGTCATAGTCCAGAAACTGGAGCCGGCCGCGGTTGCACCACCTGTCCAGGTAGTCGAGATGGAACGAACACCGATCCTGCCGGACGATAGCCTGGCTGAAGCCGGCCGGAAGGTGTTTTACCAGCAGCTCCTGGCGGTGATGGCGAACGAAGCCGGCACCCGCCTCGGCGAAGATATCGAGGCGCTGCACGACATGCGGGTCGCCACCCGCCGGTTACGCGCTGCTTTTGAGGTGTTCGGAGATGGCTTTGAGCGCAAGGCGCTGAAGAGCCATTTGTCTGGCCTGCGCGCCACCGGGCGAGCCTTGGGCGTCGTGCGCGACCAGGATGTCTTCATGGAGAAGGTGAACCACTACATCCAGCTCCAGGCAGAAAGCCAGGCGCATGGTTTGGACCCGCTGCTGGCAGCCTGGCAGTCTGCGCGCGAGCAAGCCCGGGCGGCGATGCTGACTCATCTGGATAGCAAGGAATACCAGGCTTTCAAGGAGTCGTTCCTGGCTTTTGTGACCACCCCGGGCGCTGGCGCTCTGCCAGAGCCCAAGAGCTGCCCTCAACCCCGGCGAGTTTGCGAGCTGGCGCC
>JAYRWF010000183.1:0-3029 GCA_041918195.1 Anaerolineales bacterium | reverse complement strand
CCAAAACCTGCTAAGATTTTCTGGTTTCTCCCCACCTGGGAATGCTATTATCTATTAAAACAGCAAAATTGTCTAGTTGTCACAAATTATTGAAAAAAGGCTGGACAAGCCTTATTTCTAAAAAATGGTTTGTCCAGCCTTTATATCGCTTTTCTTACCCCCGGCTTGTTGAACGTCAATTAGATGGCCAGCTCAGCTTTGTCGATCTTGCCTTTTTCCACGACCGAGAAGGTGAAATTGTACTTCTCCAGCATATGCTGCATCGCGCTGCTGCTAGTCGAAAAGACCGCTTCAATTCGCTCCAGGCCTTCGGAGCGGGCTACCGCAATTAGCTTGTTAATCATCTCATAGCCCAGGCCTTTTCCTTGGAAGGCATCTGCCATTAAGATGGTGAAGCGAGCGGAGTTCGATCCATGCAGCTTGCTCATCCGCGCTGCGCCAACGATCTGGCTTGGGTCATTTCCCGAAGCTGGGATTTCGATCACCATGGTGATCTCTCGATGATAATCGCAGTGGCAGATGCGCCCGAGCCGTTGGTGTTGGATGCGATCGATCAGCGACATGGGGTGCATATAACGCAGGTAAACCGTCTGGTCAGAGAGAGCCTCGTGGAACCTGACCATAGCTGGTTCATCCTCAGGGCGGATGGGGCGGAAGACATAATCCTGGCCATCTGGAGCCTTCCAGTCAAAGACGTATTTGGTTGGATAGGGGCGGATCGCCAACTCAGGCAGTTGGTCTTCAGTGACCTCGGGGCCATAGACCACCACCCGCGCGTCCAATGCCAGCAGTTGGTCGGGGGAAGCCAGGAGCGGGTTAATATCGAGCTCCTTAATCCAATGTTGCTCAGCAATTAATTCGCTGAAACGCACCAGGATTTGTTCCAATTCGGCCATGTTGACCGACTTCCAGCCACGTACACCTTTCAAGGCGGTGTAGATCTTGGTGCGCTCCATTAGTCGCCGGGCCAGCATGCTCGTTAGTGGCGGCAAAGCCAGCGCCCGGTCTTTGAAGACCTCGACAAGTTGCCCACCCAGGCCAAACAGCAAGACCGGTCCAAATTGCGGGTCCACGCTGCTGCCGAGAATTAATTCGTAGCCTTCCAATTTAGACATCGGCTGGACTGTGACGCCCAGGAAATGCTCCTCGCCAGCTTTCTCGGTGACGGATGCTTTGATCGCCCGGTAGGCGCGTCGGACATCATCGGCGTCCATCAGGTTCAATTTCACGCCGCCGACGTCCGTTTTGTGGGTGATCGTCTCCGAGTGGAGCTTAAGCACCACCGGGAAGGTGATTTCTTCAGCAATTTTGACGGCTTCTTCTTCAGTTGGAGCAATATAGGTGTGGACGGTGGGGATATTGTAAGCCGCCAGCAGTTCCTTAGACTCGAACTCGGTCAGGATCGTCCGTCCAGCCTGGCGAGCGCTTTCGATAATCGCCGCTGCTTTCGCCCGGTTGGGGGTACCCTCTGCGCCATAAGCCCCCAGGACTGGGGTTTCATAAATCCGTTCCAGGATGCCAGCATATTTGGCCATGTAATCAAACATCCGGGCAGCCGTATCCGGGTAAGGGAAGGTCGGGATGCTTGCCTGGTTGAGGATTCTCACACCTTCGGCGACGTCTTTACCGCCCATCCAGCTTGCCAAGACCGGTTTTCCCAGGCTTTTGGCGTATGGCCTGAGTTCCTCAGCGATTTTTGTCGGGTCAGTCATTGCCTGAGGGGTCAAAATAACCAGCATTCCATCGCTGTTTGGATCGTGGGCCGCAATTTCCAGCGACTTGGCGTACCGTTCCGCGCTGGCGTCTCCCAGGATATCGACCGGGTTATTATGGCTCCAGGCGGCTGGCAGTAACTCGTTGTAAGCCTGCATGGCTTCAGGGGAAATCTTGGTCAGCTCACCGCCGTCGGTGATCAGGGCATCCGTGGCGAGCACGCCAGGACCGCCAGCGTTGGTCAGGATGGTCAGGCGGTTGGATTTGGGCAGCGGTTGCTTGGCGAGTACTTCGGCCATGTAGAACAGTTCGGCGATCGAATTGACTCGCAGCACGCCCGCGCGCCGGAAGGCGACATCCAATACTTCATCACTACCGGTCAAGGAACCGGTATGCGAAGCGGCCGCCTTCGCGGCTCCCTCAGTCCGGCCAGGCTTGATCACGATAATCGGTTTTACATTGGCCACTTCACGCGCCGCCGACATGAAGGAGCGTGCATCACCGATCGTTTCCATGTAAATGACGATGCTTTCGGTGTTCGGATCATCGCCCAGGTAGTAAATTAAGTCGCCCCAGCCAACATCTAGCATGGAACCGATCGAAACAAATGAGCTAAAGCCCACATTTTCCTGCAACGACCAGTCCAGCACGGCCGTCAAGAGCGCGCCGCTTTGGCTGATAAATCCAACCCGCCCGGGCTTTACCACGGTGGTCGCGAAGGTCGCATTGAAACCGGTGATCGGGTTCATGACGCCCAGGCAGTTCGGGCCAATGATCCGCATCTGGCCCTTCCGGGCATGTTCCATAATCTGCCGTTCCAGTTCAACCCCGGCTGGTCCGGTTTCTTTGAACCCGGCGGAAATAACGATCGCGCCCTTAATATTAAGATCTACTGCTTCTTTGATAATTGCTGGCACGGAGGGGGCGGGAGTGACAATCACGGCCAGGTCAACCGGTTCAGGAACTGCGCTCAAGCTCGGATAAGCTCTGATTCCAAGGACATTTGACCGCTTTGGATTGATTGGAAATACTGCGCCGCCGAATGGGCTGCTGATCAGGTTCCACAGCAAAGTCCGGCCAACCGACCCCATATTTTCGGTTGCGCCAACCACAGCGACGTTCTTGGGATGAAAGATTGCGTCCAGCGCTTGTTTCTCGTAGTGCAGAACATCATGCGCAGGATCAAAGGTGGGAAGGTTTGAACGGTCCATTTCTACTCCATTTTTTGTGTGATACTTTGGATTCTTACGAATTTGGTATTATTCAGTGATATTAGACTAAATTAGTGCAATAATTCACAAATTAGCTAACTTAGT
>JAYRWF010000182.1:0-1602 GCA_041918195.1 Anaerolineales bacterium | reverse complement strand
GCGCGCCTATCCCGGCCAACCCTACTTCCTGAACGGCGAAGCAGCGACCGAGATGCTAATCCAGGTCCGGGTGGACCGGAAGACCATCCAGACCCTCCAGGCGGCTGGCAAGCAGTCCCTGCAGATCGAAATTCCCGCACAAGCCGGCCAGGTGGTGAGCATCGAATTCAGCCAGGCGGTCAAGAACCGGGATGGGTTGATGTTGTCCTTCGAAATCCAGGGCACCAACCTGTTCACCGAGGGCGACACGACCGCTGGCTGAAAGGCCAGCCCAGGCGATGGCCCACCTGCTGCTCGATCTGCGCTGGATGATCCCGGGCTATACCGGCGGGATGGAATGGGCGGCCCGTTCGCTGGTGGAGGCGCTGCTGCGCCCGGAGATCAACCCGCCGGGACGGCATGAGATCAGCCTGCTGCTACCGGGCGTGACGCGTTACGATTTCGATTTGCGCAGCCGGCCCGATTTCCACCTCCAGGTCAGCGATGGGCCGCAATCTTATCTCGATCAAATTACCTGGCGGCTACACGGCCGCCCGGCTGGCGCGCCGCCTGCCACCTGGGTCAATGGGCGGAAGACCACCGCGAGCATTGCATTCTCTTATTCGGGAAAAATCGACCCGGACCTCTACCCGCTGAAGAACCTGGTGGTGGTACATGATTTACAGCACGAATACCTGCCCG
The DNA here is from genome assembly GCA_041918195.1 of Anaerolineales bacterium. Lineage (GTDB taxonomy): Bacteria > Chloroflexota > Anaerolineae > Anaerolineales > UBA4823 > CAZAGA01. Next base: position 921 of record JAYRWF010000182.1, on the reverse strand, counting down.
AGTTTTTCAGCCCGCAGGAGCTGGCCAACCGGCAGCGCGACCTGGCTGCCAGCCTGGCGCAGGCCGAGCGGGTAATCGCCATTTCAGAATTCACCCGCCAGACCCTGCAAGAGCGCCACAACCTGGCTCCTGAGCGCTGCCGGGTGATCTACCAGGCCAGCCACCCACTATTTGAACTGCCGCCAGGCGAGCCCGAAGTGGTCTGGCGCAAGTATGGCCTGACTCCCGGAAACTACCTGTACTACCCTTCCAACACCTGGTTTCATAAAAACCACCGCCTGATCCTGCAGGCGCTGGCCGTGCTGCACGAGCAGGGCCAGCCTGGCCTTTTGCTGGTCTGCAGCGGCGCGCCCAAGGAGGCCCATCCCGACCTGCTGGCGCTGTGCCTGGAGCTAGGCCTGGAGGCGCAGTTCCGCTTCCTGGGGCTTTGCCCGCGTGAGGAGCTGCCTGCCCTGTACCAGGGTGCGGCCGCGCTGGTCTTTCCATCATATTTTGAAGGCTTTGGCTTGCCGGTGGTCGAAGCGATGCACTGTGGCTGCCCGGTGATCTGCAGCCGGGGTACAGGACTGATCGAAGCAGCTGGACAAGCCGCTTTGTTTATCGATCCGGATGACCCCGCCGGGTTGGCCGGTGCGATTCAGCGGGTCACCAAAGAACCCGAGCTGCGCGCCGGGCTGGTTGCAGCCGGGCGAATCCAGGCCAAGCGGTTCAATTGGTCTGATTTCGCCCAGGCAATCCTGGAGGAGGTTGAGGGATTGGCTGGTGAGCGCCGCCCTTCGACAACCCCAGGTACTCCTGGGGCGCTCAGGGCGCTTAGGCCGTCTCGGACGATGCGCAGCCGGGATTTGCTGTACCGGGCGAGCGAGACCCGCCGCCTGTATGGTCGCTGGCGTGGGCTGCCTGACCTGCTGGCCGGGCTGC
>JAYRWF010000181.1:0-1609 GCA_041918195.1 Anaerolineales bacterium | reverse complement strand
CCACTCGGCGAGCTGCCCCAGCGCTTGAGCGAGCTGCCCAAGGACCAGGAGATCGTGGTTTACTGCCGCTCGGGCAACCGCAGCCAGGTCGGCGCGGAGATCCTGGCCAAGGCCGGCTTCAGCGGGGTCACCTCGATGGCGGGCGGTGTGAATGAGTGGAGCGCGGCTGGATTACCAGTGGAAAGCGGCAATTAATTCCATCCCTGGATCAAAAAACTGGCGGCCTATCCGCCAGTTTTTTGATTCAGGCTGTTCGGAACTGCTCCAGGTAAGCCTGGCTATCGTTGGTGTTCAGCCGCACCCACATCGGCTTATGATCCGAAACCTGGTAGGTGCGCCAGGTCAGGTAATAGGCTACCAGGTCTTCGCCGTTCTTCTTGGCGCCGCCACTGGTCTTCGCGGCCTCTTCGCGATATTCCTCAAACATTTCGGGTGTGAACAAGTTGTCGAAGAGCTCGAACACCCCGGCGTTACGCTTCTTCGGGTCCTGAGAAACCCGGTCGATGTATTCCAGCACAGCCGGATCGGTCTTGAAGGCGATCTGGTCGTAATACTTGGTCCGATCGATATTGGTCGGGGCGCGTAACGATTTCGGCAGCCGGAAGTCCTGGTCAAGCAGCGCTTTCATCGTTTTGTGCTCGGGATGGACGATGTTAAAGTCGCCAAGCAGGATCAAGGCCCGGCCGCGCTTTAAGCTGTCATCGGCTCGTTCGCCCAGGTACCCGGCCACCCGGCTGATCTCCTCAATGCGCTGCTGAAGCTGTGGGCCCGATTCGGCGCCGTAGTACAGGTGGACGGTGCAGATATCGAACTTGAACCAACCGGACTGGAAACTGGCCAGGAACGGAGTGCGGTTGAACTGCTTCCCGGCCACTACCTTCTCGCCCTGCACTTCCGTGGTGACCTGGCTGATCAGCATATTGACTGGCAGGACGATCTCCCCGGCGATGTTTTGAAATTTCACCTTGCGCTGGTCGAAGACGTAGGTCAGGCGTTCGCCATTGCCGCCCAGGCGGGTATCGGTCACATCGGTGGCGATGTAGCTCCAATCTGGACCCAGGATGTCCATCACCAGCTCCCATTCGGGCAGCTCATTGACTTCTTGCACCGCGACAAAATCGAAGCGCGAAAGGATCTCGGCGATGTAAAAATGGCTTTCCGGCAGCCGCTCGCCAAAGCCGCGCCGGTTTTTCTTGCCGAAATCGCGGATATTCCAAGTCGCCAGCAGCAGGTTGTTATCCGGGTCCTTATCTGGCACACTGGCATCGAGCTGGTTACGCAGCGCCATCAGGTGCCCTACCACCCGAGCCCGCTCGTCCGTCTCACGAATCTTGTTTTTCAACAGGGAATAGCGCATCGTAAGCCTCCAATCCTGAACCGATTTGACGACTAGATTCTAACAGGTTTTAGGTTTATCATCTGAATGCGCCACCCAAACTGGCCCAGGAATTGCATCATGAGTAAGAGCTTTACCACGAAGGCGCAAAGACACGAAGGATCCCTTTGTCAAACCCTGTGTGCCCTGGTGTCTTGGTGGTAGCGAATCTTTACCACGCAGGCACAAAGACACGAAGAAAACCTGTGTTAAACCCTTTGTGCCTTGGTGTCT
>JAYRWF010000180.1:0-1958 GCA_041918195.1 Anaerolineales bacterium | reverse complement strand
TGCCAGATTCGATAATCTTCCCGTCCTGCATGACGTGAATGACATCAGCCTGGGCGGCTGTGGTGATTCGATGGGTAATTAAGATGACAATCTTTCCAGTAGTGACTGCGCGTAGCCGTGCCAGCCATTCTGCCTCTGCCCAGGGATCCATCGCGCTGGTCGGTTCATCCAGGATGACCAGCCGGGCCTGGCGCAGGAATGCCCTCGCCAGGGCCAGGCGCTGCCACTCGCCTACACTCAGGTCCGCCCCGCCCTCGAACCATTTACCTAACAGGGTGGCGTAGCCCTGCGGCAGCCTCAGGATTGGTTCGGCTGCCCCGGCAGCCTCTGCCGCAGCCTGGATCTGCTCTTCGGTAGCCTGGAGGTGCAGGTCGCCCAGGCTGATGTTTTCACTCGCCGTGGCATTGTATTGGACTGGCTGCTGAAATAGCACCGTAATCGAGCGGCGCAAGTCTTCAAGCCGGATCTGCTTCAGGTCGACATCCTCAAGCCGGATGGAACCATCCTGGGGGTCATAAAACCGGCAAAGCAGTCGCACCAGGGTGCTTTTTCCAGCCCCATTCGGTCCAACAATTGCCGCAAACTGACCTCCAGTCAGCTTGAGATTGAATTGCCGCAGCACTTCCCGCTCGCTGTCGGGATAAGTGAAGGTCACATTCTCAAATTCAACCCCCCGGTCGAACGTTTCGGGCAGGGTTTGCGCCTCAGCCGGATCTTTGATCTGTGGCTCGAGATTCAGGAATTCAAAAAGATCGCTCAGGAACAGGCTATTACTGTAGATTTCACCCACATTTTCCAGGAAAGAACGCGCCAGGCTCTGACCCTGGATGAAGGCCTGATAGAAGAAGGCCACATCGCCCAGGCTGAAGCGTCCGTTGATTGCCTGGATTAGCATCCATATCATCGAAAACCCGGTAATGATCAGCGACAGCGTGCTGGCAACCAGCTCAGCAACTGCCTGGTCGCGCGCCAGGCCGGTGCGTTCCTCGCGCAGCCCTCGACGTAACTCCTGAAAGCGCCGACTGAATAGATCGCCGAGTTGGAACAGGCGCAACTCTGGAGCGGTCTCCCGATCCGTTAGCAGCCATTCGTAATACCAGGTTTTCCGCTCCGTCGGCGTGGTTTTCAACCGCCAGTGATACAGTCGTTCGCGGTAGTTCAGAACTACCAGGAAAGCAGGGATCGTGCTGGCGACCAACACGAGCGGCATCCACCAGCCAAACTGGATCAGCAGCACGGCCATGGATACCATGGTTACCCCGTTTTGAATCAGGCTGCCAATTCCTTCCAGCAGGGCGACTGGTCGGTACGTGGCATCGCTACGTGCCCGGTGCAGATGGTCATAGAAATCCGGCGAATCGTAAAACGCCAGGTCAACCGAATAAGACTTTTTATGGATAACCTGACTCATGTAATCCTGGACGCGTTCCGATTGGGCGGTCCGGATCCAGTTCGACAAGCTGTTCAGCAGGGCGATCATCAGCATCACGGCTGCAATCAGCGCCAGGGGAAGGATGACTAACCGGGCCGATTCCCAGGAAAAACCTGCCCCAATTGCTGATACCAGCCGGTCCACCAGTGTGCGGGTCAGGTAAACGCTAGCTACTGGCAGCACACCTTGGATGATAAGCAGCATCACCCAGGCGATGGTCCAGCCGCCGGCCGCTTTCCAGACAAAGCCAAGTGCTTTCAGCAGGTAGGGAAATTGGGCCAGGCTTTTTTTGATTCGACGCTGCATAGATTGCTCGTGTATTCTCTAGGAATTTTCTACCCAGTGCATGGGCAGGTATTCACCGGCCAGGTTTGGGTCGCCGCTGACCACCTGACCTTCCACTTCAACCCAGGCATGCCCATCCAGGCGCTGGTCAACTTTCCGAACGCCGATGCGCATATGGGAAGGGATCCCCCGTCGCCCGAGCAGCCACCAGACCGTCAGTGATTCTGGCAGGCAGCTCACT
>JAYRWF010000179.1:0-4807 GCA_041918195.1 Anaerolineales bacterium | reverse complement strand
GCGAGATCGTCGAGCAGGTGATTTATTACGCTCGCCAGCTCAAAGCCCAGTCCGAGCAGGTCACCAACGTCGTCTTGATGGGCATGGGCGAGCCGCTGCACAATTATGAAGCCAGCCTGGCGGCGATCGACCGCCTGAGCGACCCCCAGGGTACCAACTTCGGTGCCCGGCGCTTCACAATTTCGACCGTCGGCCTGGTGCCCGCCATCCGGCGCTTTACCGCCGAAAAACGCCAGGTTAACCTGGCCATCTCGCTGCATGCCGCCGAGGATGAGCTACGCAATTCGATGCTGCCTATCAACCATCGCTATCCCCTGGACGAGCTGATCCAGGCCGGGCTGGAATATGTCCAGGCCACCCATCGCCGGCTGACCTTCGAATGGGCGCTGATCCAGGGCGTCAATGACAGCCTGGACCAGGCTCGAAAGTTGGCCAAGCTTTTGGAAGGCTTCAAACAAGGCGGCTCGGCGCTCTGCCACGTCAACGTGATCCCACTCAACCCGACCCAGGCCTACGCCGGAAAGGCCACGCCCCGCCAGCAAGCCATGCTCTTCCAGACCGAACTGGAGCGGCTCGGTATTCCCTGTACCGTGCGCATCCGGCGCGGGATCGATATCCAGGCCGGTTGCGGCCAGCTCGCCAGCCAGTGAAGTTACTGGGCTGGTGCTTCAACCTGCTCTACCACCCGCTGGCCTGGAGCTATGACCTGGTCGCGGCCCTGGTTTCTTGCGGGCAGTGGCAGCGCTGGATAAGCTGCGCCCTTCCCTATCTGACCGGCCCGCGCATCCTCGAGCTCGGGTATGGGCCTGGCCATCTCCAGAAAGCATTGGCTCAAATTGAATTGCAAGCCCCGCCATACAAATTGCAAGTATTTGGTCTCGACGCCAGTCGCCAGATGAGCCGCCTGGCGACCCGCCGGCTACGCCGCGCCGGGCTGCCCGCTCGTCTGGTAATCGGCTATGCGAAAATGGCTTGCTTTCCGTCCGGGAACTTCGAGCAGGTCGTCGCCACTTTCCCGTCCAATTACATCCTCGAACCAGCTTGCCTGGCCGAAATCTGGCGTTTGCTCGTTCCGGGCGGGCGGCTGGTGGTCATCCCGGCAGCCTGGGGCGCCGGTCGGAAACCTTGCCAGCGCTTCCTGGTTGGCGGATTGCGCCTGATCGGCTGGGGACGCCCAGCACAGCCCACAGCCTGGTTGGCGCCGTTTCAGCAGGCCGGCTTCAGCGTTGAGAGCCAGATCTTCGATCTACCAGACGGCCAGGTATTGCTGATCCTGGCGGACAAGCCAGGAGAATTATAGTAAAATTTAGGGTATGGAAGTCCAGGTTGCAGTCTCAAAAATCCATAAGTATGCCACCTCAAGCAGCGGCGACACCGTCGAGGTCGTTGAACGGCCGCAGGGCGGCGTCTCGGCCGTGCTGGCCGATGGCCAAAGCTCGGGAAAAGGGGCCAAGACCGTCTCAACCCTGGTCGTGCGCAAAGTCATCGCTCTGCTGGCCGAGGGAGTGCGCGATGGCGCGGCTGCCCGGGCCGCATCCGACTCCTTGTTTACCGAGCGTGGCGGTAAAGTATCGGCGGCGCTGAATATCCTCTCCGTCGATTACCAAACCCGCACCCTGGTGATTACCCGCAATAACCCGGCCCCAGCCATCCTGGCAATCAACGACCAGATCCGCTGGTTGAATGAGAGCTGCCAGCCCATCGGGCTGTATCGCGATACCCGGCCGGTGATTAACGAGGTGCCTCTCGAAGCCGGCCTGACTGCGATTGCCTTTTCGGATGGCATGATTCACGCCGGCGAGCGAACCGGCCAGCCGCTCGATATCGCCGCCTGCCTGGCAGAACTGCTGGAGGACGAATCACCCTCTCCGCAGCGGATAGCTGACACCTTACTGGAACACGCCGTGCGGCTGGACAATCACCGCCCGGTGGACGATATCAGCGTGGTGGTAATGAGCATTCTCAAGCACCCCGGTGATGGGATCCGCCGAATGTTCGTCCGGATGCCATTAGAACCGACCTACTAATGAAATGCGATAAGGTTGGCGTGGTTGGCCCGTGTGCTGCCGGGAAATCGACGCTGATCGCCGGCTTGCGAGCGCGTGGCTACCAGGCCAGGCATATTGCACAAGAGCATTCTTACGTCCGGGATATGTGGAGACGGATCACAAACCCGGACGTTTTAATTTTCCTGGACGTATCTTACCCGGTCTCCTGCCAGCGCCGCAGGATGGATTGGAGCGAGGCGGAATACCAGGTCGAACAAGCTCGTTTGCAGCACGCTCGCCAGGCGGCTGATTTCTACCTGATCACCGACGAACTGCAGCCCCATGAAGTCCTGGAACAGGTGCTCGAATTCCTCCAAAATTGTCTTGGACAATCTCCCTCAAGCAGAGTATAATGCCCGTTTGCTTAGATAGAGACTTCTGGCCCGTGCAGGTGGACATACCCAACGCAGGCCGGAAATAATCTGCTTGGAGGCGACCCTTTAATGAGAAATCGTCAATATTTATCCCTGGCGGGCATCCTGGCCCTGATCGCCTTTGCGATCTGGATCATGCTGCCCAACAACCCGGGCCTGTTCAGCAAGTCGATCGATATGCGCTTCGGTCTCGACCTGGAAGGCGGTGTGCAGGCCTTACTCGAAGCCGACCTGGCCCCGGATGCGGTCATCGATCCCACCTCGATGGACACTGCCCGGCTGATCGTGGAAAACCGTGTCAACGGCTTGGGCGTGACTGAAGCTGTGGTCCAGAAAGCTGGCGACCGCCGCCTGGTGGTTGAGCTACCTGGCCTGACCGATAAAGAACAAGCCCTGGCCACCCTGCGCCAGACCGGCTTGCTCGAATTTGTAGATTTTTCCCAGCTAACCCAGGAAGAAGCCCTGGCATTGGTGGGCAAGAAGATCCGCACCAACATCGCCCAGTCCGGAGCGACCGAGTTGAGCGATGCGGAATTAGGCGATCCCCGCACCTTCCCGACCGCTATGACTGGCGCTGAGCTGGATATTGTCAACGTCGTCACCACCCAGACCGGCGAGCCGCAGGTCGCCTTCACCCTCAAAAGCACCGGCTCAAAGACTTTCGCCGATTTCACCGCTGCCAACGTGGGTAGCATCCTGGCGATCGTGCTCGACAAAACCGTCATCTCTGTCCCGACGATCAACGAAGCCATCACCCAGGGCGAAGGCGTCATCTCCGGCAATTTCACCATTGAAAGCGCCAATGCCCTGGCCGTCCAGCTTCGCTACGGCTCACTGCCTATCCCGCTGCGCGTCGCCAGCAGCCAGCTCATCGGCCCGACCCTGGGCGAGGACTCGCTCCGGCGCAGCCTGGTGGCTGGGATTATCGGCATCGGCGTGGTCATGCTCTACATGGCGATTTACTACCGCCTGCCCGGCCTGGTCGCCGACCTGGCTCTGTTGATTTATGCCTTGTTTTCCCTGGCTATCTTCAAATTCATCCCGATTACCTTGACCCTACCCGGTATCGCCGGCTTTGTGCTCAGCGTTGGCGTGGCCGTCGATGCCAATATCTTGATCTTTGAACGCCTGCGAGAAGAATTGCGAGCCGGGAAACCGCTCGGACAGGCTATTGACGCTGGTTGGCGGCGCGCCTGGCCTTCGATCCGTGACTCGAACATTTCAACCTTGATTACTTGCGCGATCCTGTTCTGGTTTGGCAGTAACTTTGGCGCCAGCATTGTCAAAGGTTTCTCGTTGACCCTGGCAATCGGTGTGGCTGTCAGCCTGTTCACTGCCATTGTTGCTTCGCGCACTTTCTTGCACCTGATCCTTGACCGGATCAATCTTTCCAAACACCAAGCGCTGTTCGGCGTTCAGGAGTCAGCATGATAGACATTGTCAAGCGCCGTTATCTATATTTCGGTATCTCCTTGCTGGTGATCATTCCGGGGCTGATCGCCCTGGCGCTGTGGGGCTTTCCCCTGGCGATCGATTTCACCGGCGGTAACCTTCTCGAAGTTCGTTTCACCTCCGGAAGCGTACCCCAGCCAGCCGATGTGATTGCTCTCTACGATGAGCTGGGTTACCCGGACTCTCAGGTCACCACGATCGGGGAGGACGGCCTGCTGATCCGCTCCAAGACCATGGACGAGGCCACGGTCACCCAGGCAGTCAGCCGCCTGGAGACCTTGGCGGGTGGCAAGCTGGAAGTTCAACGCTCCGACAGCGTCGGACCGTCGGTCGGTTCGGAAGTGGCCACCCGAGCTGCAGGCGCGGTCGGCCTGGCTGCCCTGGGCATCATGCTTTACATTACCTACTCCTTCCGAGGAGTTCCACATGCCTTCCGCTACGGCCTGGCTGCGATCATCGCCATGCTCCACGATGTCCTGGTCGTGATCGGCATCGAAGCCATGCTGGGGCATTTTCTGGGCTGGGAGGTCGACGCCCTGTTCCTGACCGCCCTGCTCACCGTTATCGGTTTCTCGGTACATGACACGATCGTTGTCTTTGACCGGATCCGCGAAAATTCACTGCTTTACAAACGCCTGCCTTACGAGGTGGTGGTGAACAACTCGGTCGTCCAGACCCTGGCCCGCTCACTTAACACCCAACTGACGGTGCTGTTCACGCTGTTTGCATTGACCCTGTTTGGCGGCGTAACGATCCGCCATTTTGTCCTGATTTTGCTGGTTGGTGTCTTTACCGGCACCTACTCCTCCATCTACCTCGGACGTACCGTCTATGGCGAAGTGCCGTCCCTAATGTTCCTCCTCTTCGGCATGCTCGCATGGCGCCGCGCACTTGTTAGTTCAACGTACAGTTCCGATAAGCCATATCCGTCCT
>JAYRWF010000178.1:0-5101 GCA_041918195.1 Anaerolineales bacterium | reverse complement strand
CGTCGAGGGTCATCATCACAGCAAAACCCACCAGAGCAGCCAGGGTGGCGATATCCGAGCCTTTCTCAAGCTGGGATTCGGGGATCAACTCTTCGACCACCACGAAGATCATCGCTCCGGCGGCAAAGGCCAGGGCATAGGGCAAGATCGGGCGCATTAACAGCACGGCAGCCGCGCCAATCACACCGGCGACTGGCTCGACCAACCCGGATAGCTGCCCATACCAGAAGCTCTTCCAACGCGGCATATTTTCACGATAGAGGGGGATTGAAACCGCCGCTCCTTCGGGGAAGTTTTGGATACCAATCCCCAATCCCAAGGCGATCGCACCGGCCAGGTTGGCCGAGGGAATCCCAGCAGCCGCAGCACCAAACGCTACGCCGACTGCCAGCCCTTCGGGGATATTATGCAGGGTAATGGCCAGGACCAGCAGCAGGCTGCGCTGCCAGTGCGTCTTTATGCCTTCTGCTTCTTCCGTTGGGAGTCCGAAGTGCAAGTGAGGCAACAAACGGTCAACACCGTACAGGAACAAGCCGCCGCTGATAAAGCCAATGGTAGCCGGGACCCAGGCCGGGGCGCCATTCTCGCTGGCCATTTCGATTGCTGGCGCCAGCAACGACCAGAAGCTGGCCGCGATCATCACGCCGGCCGCGAAACCAAGCATCCCATCCAGGATTTTTCGCTCGACGTTTTTAAAGAAGAATACCATGCTTGAACCCAGGGCAGTCAGGCCCCAGGTAAAAATTGTCGCCAGAAAGGCTTGCAAGATTGGATTGAAGGTGGCGAAATTTTGGAGCATCGTTGTCCTATTATGAGAGAAAGCTTAGAATTCCCGTCCGGCTCCATGATATCATAGAATAATCAAAGGAACCAAACCGGCCAACCTATCGTCTTAACCCCATTCAGTCAGGAGGCCAATCATGCGACGAGAATGGACAGCCAAACTACTTCCAATTTTGATATTTAGCTTGTTGATCAGCGCCTGCGGCGTAGGCGCCCCTGGGCCACTGGCCCAGCCGGAAGAAACTCTTCCATCAGAGCCTGCTGCACCCGCCGAGAACATCGAACCAACTATTGTTCAGGAATCGGCAGGGCCAGTAGAAGAAACCCCAATTACCCTTGATGAAGCAACGTCTCCACCAGCCAGCGTTGGGTCCTGGGTCTTTCCTGCCTTTGGAAACGATACCCAAACTGTCTGGCAGATTCAAGACGGCCAGGTGAACCAGGTGAACCTGCCAGAGCAAGCTTTCCACCAATACGATCGCTCCCCAGTCTCGGGTAAGCTGCTACATGCCAGCAGTTGGCCAGACTCAGGCGGCGGTCCGGCCAACCTTTCGGTTGGCGACCTGTGGATTTATGATCTCCAAACCCAGCAAGACCAACTTGTTTTCCAGGACGAGACAGTTGTTGAGGCGGTTTGGGCGCCCAACGGACAGGACTTCGCCTATCTTAAAGCTACCGAAAGCACCTACGAGCTGCGCTGGCGCTCCGCCAATAACGAAGATCAATTACTGGCGGTGGACGTAGCCCCGGTGTTCAGCGTCGCACCAGATGGCGCCCAGGTAGCCTTTACGCGTGAAACTGGCTACCGGGTCGGCCAGCCTGGGGTCTACGTGGTATCGGTCGAGAGCGGCGAAGAGCGCCAGATCGGCGTGGCGGACCGGGCCGGGATGGGCTCAATTTCTGATCTTCCGCTCTGGTCGCCGGATGGACGTTACATCTTGCTGCCAATCAACCAGATCAATTACCCGGTACGTTGGATATTACTGGCGGTCGATGGCAGCGCCGAGCTGCCACTGCGTTTTGCATTGGGTATTCCGAATGATTTCCAACTGCGCGAGTTCCAGGCTTACCTATGGCTGCCCGACAGCCAGGGCTTTATCGGTGGACAGATGCAAGGAATGATGGATCCTCCTAACACGGAAGAACTGGCTATTGCCGAGCTCGACCTGGCTACTGGCTTGATTCGCCAGGTAACGCCAATCGGATATGGCCCGCTGACACCCTTGAATTGGGAAAATCCCGGACAGCGATTGTGGGCGTTGACGGACAATGGCGAGCTGACGCTGGTTGACCTCAGCCAGCCCAAGGTACTGCCCCAGGCGTGTAAATTCCCCGGCCAGGCGACTTTTGTCAACCCGTTCAAAGGCTACTGTTTTTCTTATCCACAGGAATACCAGATTCAGGCTTATGAATATGAAAGACCGTTATTCCTTGGGCCATCTTATGATCAAAGCATCGAACCGCTCCAGGCCCGCTTGTGGATCGAGACCACGCCGCTGGCGGAAGGCGCTGACCTGGCTCAGGCTGTGGACGACCTGCTCACCGGGCTTCCTGCCGGAACGCCAGCCATAACCCGCCAGGCGGCCGTTCTGGGCGGTGAGCCAGCCGAAATTTTGGAAAACATCCCTGGCCAGCTTTTCTCCAGGGTCGCCGTGGTGGCGCACGATGGGATGCTTGTCCAACTTTGGTTCAACCCGATGGACAGCAGCGTCCCGATCGTCCTACCCGATGTCGAGCGCCTGTTCCAAGCAGTCAGCGGGTCGTTCAGCTTCTTGCCCTGATCCAGGCAAAAGAAACGAGCCACGTGCGATTGCATGTGGCTCGTTTGCTTATAAAGGGGACGAACTACTTAACCAACGGCAGTTCTGCGGCAGCCCAGGCGCCGATACCGCCGCCCAAGTTACGAACTTCGGTCCAGCCGAGCATGCGCAGGGCGACCAGGGCGATACCGCCACGATGACCAGAAGCGCAGGTAAGCACTACCGGGGCAGCCTTGTCAGCCGGCAACAGGGTCATGTCAGCCAGGAGAGCATTTACCGGGATGTGGACCGAACCTTCGATATAGCCAGTAGCCCATTCTTCATCGGTGCGCAGGTCAACCACGACCGGCTTGGTTTCAGAGGCCAACTCAGTGTTCAGGTCAGCAGCCTTAACGGTGTAGTAACCTTCGGGCAGGTTGGAGAAGAAGGCATCCAGGTCGCGCAGGCGGGTAGCGTCCACTTCGGGAGCTGTACCGGCCACCGGAGCAGCCGGAGCGCCCATCTCAACCGGTAGTTCTGCTTTCAACCAAGCGCCCAAACCGCCGCCCAGGTTCTTGACGTTCGAGTAGCCAAGCAACTGCAGCGCTGCCATGGCCATGCCGCCACGGTGACCGGAGGCGCAGTAGATCACAATTGGCTGATCCAAAGCGGGTAGTTTATCCAGGTTCTTGAGCAGCTCTTTGACCGGGATATTGACCGCGCCAGCGATGAAGCCATTGGTTTCAATTTCAGCCGGGTCACGCACATCCAGCAAGAAAGGCGCGCTCTCAGCCATCTGGGTATTCAGGTCAGCGGCTTTGATCGTGCTAAAACCTTCGGGCAGGTTGGTCAGGTATTCGGTCCAGACAGTAGTCCAGTCGACCCAGCCAGCAACCGGCAGTTTGGCAGCTTTCCAGGCATTCAAGCCGCCGCCCAGGTTGCGAACATCCTCGTAACCGAGCATCTTCAGAGCCGGCAGAACCAGGCCGCCACGGTGACCGGAGGCGCACAAGATCACAATCGGCTGATCCTTGGCAGGCAACTTATCCAGGTTGGCCATGATCTCTGCGAAGGGGATATTGATAGCGCCTTCAATATATCCGTCTTTGTTCCATTCTTCCACCGTGCGAAGGTCGATGATCGTCGGCACCTTATCCGAGGCCAGGGCTTCATTCAAAGCATCGCCTTTGATCGTCAGGTAACCTTCTGGAAGGCCAGAGAGAAATTCGTCAAAAGCGGTGAACAGGGCCTGGTCTTCGACAATCGGGGTGTTGATCGATTCGGCTGCTGCCGGAGCGCCCATGACGACTTCCAGGTTGGCTTTCTTCCAAGCGCCCAGGCCGCCACCCAGGTTACGGACATTGGTATAACCCAGGGCGGTCAGAGCCGAGAGGGCAATGCCGCCACGGTGACCGGAGGCGCAATACACGACAATCGGGTCATCCAGGCCGGGCAGCTTGTCCAGGTTCTTGAGCAAGTCTTTGATCGGCACATTCACTGCGCCGGCGATATAGCCATCGGCTTCGATTTCCGCCAGGTCGCGGACATCGAGCAAGAATGGCGCCTGGTCAGCCAGTTCTTCGCTTAACTTGGCAGCCGCAACTGTAGCCAGCTTCTTCTCGGCAATTTTGGCAAACGCATCCGTGAAGACCGCGTTGAGATCGAGGGGAACTTCAGTCGGGGCTGGCGGTTCTGTCGGTGCCGGGGCTTCGGTAACCACCGGAGCATCGGTAGCGACAGCCACCGCTTCGGTGGCCTGTTCAACGGCCGGTTCTGCGGTTGTGCCGCAAGCGCCAAGCAGCATTGCCAGGGTAATCAAAAGGGCAAACAGGGCGTACAATTTCTTAGACATTTCTCCTCCAAGCATTCTTAACAATCTTGATTTTTTGTGACAGCCTATGGGCTGGTGGCACCATTTTCATCCGGGATCGTGGTGGGGATCTCGGGCACGATCACCGGCAGGTTGGCATTCAGCTCCTCGGCGCGGACCTTCTCGGCGGTCAGGAAAATTGCCGCATTGCCATGGCAGGCATTGCAGCTTTCGGCCTGGGGCGTCTTGAGCTGAATGTTATGCGGTGTGGCATAAGCCCAGGTTGGCAGCGCATCGAAATTCGGCAACAAGTTCTCGCCGTAGAATTCGAAGCTGGTTGCAGCCACAGGGACATGACGCACCGGGACGTATTTATACGGGCGGGTATAAGACCGTTGCGCGTTCAAACCAATCAGGAAGGTTGAGTAGGTGGCTTCCGTTTCGAAGAAGGGGTTGCCACTGGTCTCGCTGATCGCTACATGGCAGCCATCACAACTGGTGTAGGTGATCGAGTGGCAGACCTGGCAGGACAGGTCGGAGCCATGCACGGTGTGCATTTCGATGTTGTCCTTGGCCAGAACCGCGCTGGGATGGCAGGATTCACAGGTTGGCGATTGTAACCCGGCATAACGGTGATCGGCTGGCGGTATTGACTGCGCTTCGGGCCCAGTATGGCATTCCTGGCAGTTGGCCGGTTGGCCATGCAGCTCGTGGTTATCGTGGCAATCGACACAATTCATGCGCCCCTGGCGAAAGTGAACATCGCCTG
>JAYRWF010000177.1:0-6692 GCA_041918195.1 Anaerolineales bacterium | reverse complement strand
TGATCCGGAGGTTAGCGACTTATTGGTGGACCGTGGCGTCAGTCCGGAATATGGCGCTCGCTACCTGGCGCGCGAGTTCGATCGCCAGGTCACCCAACCACTCTCCAATTTAATCCTGGCTGGCAAGTTCGCTGCTGGATCGGCGATTCTGGCCCAGCGTAAGCCAGATGAAGGGAACGAATTCGCAGAAATTCAGTTCATCCTGCGCCCGCCGCGCGGCGTGAAAACCTTGAAGTATTAGGAGACGACCCCATGCCATACATCCATGTTCCCTATGTGCTTGAACAGACCCCGCAAGGCGCCCGTCAGGTTGATATTTACTCCCGCTTGCTTTCAGAGCGAATGGTTCTCTTGACTGGCGAGGTTACTGATGAGGTCGCTGATATCCTGATTGCTCAGATGTTTTACCTGGAAGCCCAGGATCGTGAGCGCGATATCTATTTTTATATCAACAGCCCAGGCGGTGTTGTCACAGCTGGCCTGGCAATTTATGACGTGATGCAGTTTATTGCTTGTGATGTGGCAACGATCTGTCTGGGCCAGGCTGCATCGATGGGCGCAGTATTGCTGGCTGCCGGTGCGGCGGGTAAGCGTATGGCGTTGCCGCATGTCCGGATAATGATCCACCAGCCCTTGGGCGGCGCCAGCGGTCAGGCCACCGATATCGAAATCCAGGCCAATGAAATTCTCCGCATCCGCCAATTGCTCAATGAAATCCTGAGCAAGCACACCCACCAGACCCTGGAGGTGATCAAGCATGATACCGAACGCGATTTCTTCCTCACTGCAGACGAAGCTCGCAAATATGGATTGATCGACCTGGTGATTGAGCACCGCTAAGGACCTCATCATCTTATTCGACCCACACATGATTCTAGCGATAAGCGCTGGAAGTAGGTTGCCATGAAAGATTTGCGCGAAAATATCTGGGCTGTTGGGGCAATCGTTGTGTATATCGGCCTGTGCATCTGGTTAGGTTTCCTGGTGGGTAGTCCCTGGGCACCGCTCTTGGTCCTGGCAGGAGCATTTTTCGCCTATTGGGGCGCAGCAGAGGGGATTAACGATAACCAGGTTCGTTTCCTGCTGTTTTCGATCCTTGGGGTCGGCTTGCTGGGAACGGCGGTCTGGATGGCTGGTTTTGCTGGCCGATGGCTGTGGACTCCGATCTGGTTGTTCGTCTGCCTGGCTCCGTTTGTCGGTGCAGTGGAGTTGAATAAGAATGACTACCGTTTTGCTGCAGCCGTTGGCAATATCCTTGGATTTGCTGGCCTGATCTTCTCGATCGCCGGCCCGTGGCTATTGTACAAATGGATTTCAGGATCGGCGGTGGAAATTGGGCCAAAACTAGACTTGCCGGGCAAGCTGGAGTGGTGGATGCTCGGCCTGCTTCTTGGCCTCGTCTGCGCCTGGTTGGCCAACCGCCAGGCCGATGCCTGGAATCCGGGACGTTTTAGTTTATTGGCGCTTGGCGCGGTGATTTTGCTGGGGTGGGCGACCTATGCTTCGAATGTATCCGGCCGTTGGTGGTGGATTGTGCCCTGGCTGGTTGCTGCAGCTTTGATATATGCCGGCGCCAAGGATGTCGGCAGGTACCGGGAGTGGTCTGGAACGATTGGAACCATCCTGGCAGTGCTGAGTGTGGCGGTCGCTTTGGCCGCTCCGCTCTGGTTATATAATATACTTCCCATCTCTGAACCGAAATCCGAAGTCACCCAGCCAATTGCCGCGCTTGCTACCACGGCTCCCCCACCAACGGATACTCCCAAGCCAGCCCCGACTGCTGAACCAACTGCAGTGCCAGTCGAAAGCGCCGAACGCTCAGCCAGCCTTGATTTCGTCCGCCAGTTCGCCAAGAAATCTGTCACCTCCATTTGGGGCATCCTTCATTTGTTGGTCTTGGGACTGTTGGGAGAATTGTGGTTCAGGCGTTGGGGCTCTTTGCTCTTCGTAGCTGGTCTCTTCGCTGCTGCCTGGTATTTTGGCGGCGCTTCCCCTACCTCCCAAGCTGCCTGGCTGACCTGGATTTCTTCCAGCCCAGTCTATTGGCTACAGCAAATCATGACCTGGTCAATCGACCGCTGGGACACGATCGGCCCCGGAATCATTCTGGCCGGCTTGGCTTTGCCGATCTTACTCTTCCCAGCTACACGGTTGACATTCCGCGCTAATCAGACTATCCAGCAAGCGGCTGGTTTAAAAAATATCTTGGGTTCTACGGCTGCCTTGCGTTATATGGATCTGAAAGGTGTTTCCCAGGGGCGGATTATCCTGGCCACTTTCACCAATCTTGGTCTGCAAATGGGCCTATCGATCAGTCTGTGGCTCGCCTTGCGTGCCCTGGCCAATTCGGAAAAATTTCCTCCTTCCTCCCTGGGCTTTTTGTTCAATCCGGACCTGACCGTACCGAGCTTCAAACCAGTCTTGCAATGGCAGTATTTTGCCTGGGCAGGCATCTTTTGGGTGGCGTTCATGATTGCGATCGCCATCCAGCAGCGCTATGTCAAGAGCGGCCTGTATGGTGGGTGCCAGAATCCGCTGGTTTCGTTTTTTGCCAGCCTGATCAGCGCCTTGTTGGTCCCGGCCGGACTGTTGCTTTTCTCCAGCATCCAATTTGTTGCCCAGTGGGCCACCATCCCGCTGTCCTTCCTGGGTTTGCCCGAACCAGCGAAACCCAGACAACGCCCAGTTGAACGCAAGCCTCAACCTCAGGTGGAATACCAGCCTGAACCTCATTGGGAGCCTGAGCCCGAACCACCGCCGGTTTCTGAGCCTGAAGAACCAGCCTGGGCGACCCATATGCAGGTGGAAGCGATTATCTCCGAACCTTCCGAGCCAGAACAGGTTGGCGAACAAGTCTGTGTTTTCCAAGAAACTCTAAACAGCTATTGTATTACTGAACAAGGCCAGGTCGTTCTATTGGCCAATAATGGTGATCTTGTCTTGTATGAGCAGGGTCAGCAGATACAGAAGACTCACTTGAACCTATCAGCCCCGGCAGGTTTAATTCGTGCCGCGCGGGGTGAACTGGTAGCGATTGGACGCAATGGAAAAATTGTGGTTATCCAGTTGAGTGAAGGGAAATTCCAGATCGCGCGCGATGGTGCATTGTCCACCCCGGTCCGTGTCTATGCAACGAATCCATTTGGCAGCCTATTGGTTTGCTGTCATCCCGATATTTCGAAAGTAAATGGCTTATTTTTGGCCAAGATGGAAGAGAAGTTGTTCAGCGACCAGATCGAGAATCCAACCGCGTTGAGTTTTTCACCGGATGGTCGCTATCTGGCGATTGGCAACGAAATCGGCACCGTCCAGGTCATTGACATCGCTACCCGCCAGCCAGCCTGGTCCTTCGATGTTTCATCAACCGATCTTGAAGGCCCTGTGTTGCATCTCGCAGGGATCAAGCAAGAAGGTCAACCGTGTTGGATGGCTGTTTACGGTAACCAGAACGTAGCGGCCTGGTCATTGGATGGAAAATCTATCGATGAGATGGAGCTTTCCTTCTCGCCAGTATGCCTGGCTGCCAGCCCGGATCAGGAGCGCTTTGCCATCGGTGGGGAGGATGGGCAATTGGAGGTCTACCGGGCTGATTTTGATTTAGAGCTTGAAGGCCAGGCGCATCAGGGCAGGCTGGTCCAACTCTTGTTTGATAAATCTACCGGGCAGCTTTACACTGCCGGAAAGGACAACATCCTGAAAGTGGTTTCGATTTGAAATTAATTCCCACGATTGGAGAGACGCCGTTTTAATCGTTGATCAGGAGGTTGGGCTGGAGTGGAATTTAAACTGCTTGTCATAGAAGGCCCACAAGCCGGAACAGAATACCGCTATTCCGGTAACGAGGCGGATAATATCCTGGTCGGCCGCGACGATGTCGAGTCAGAAGCGAAAATCCGTTTGAGCGCTGAGGATCGCTATATTTCTCGCTCACAGTTCCTACTGGAGTTCCGGCCGCCCAACCTCTTACTGCGCGATCCGGGCAGTGTAAATGGCACGCGCTTGAGTCGCGGCGGAGAGCCCTGGCGACCGGTAGAAGAAGAGCTGCTCCAGGATGGCGACTTGATCCGCATCGGCTACACTAATTTGCGCTTTGAGTGGGTTGACCAGCCTGTAATCTTGCGAGAACCCGAGTTAGAAGCTCAACCGCCCGTTCCGCCGGCGCCGGATGAGACCCCAAAGTCGATTCATGCGGATAACGAACGTTACTGCATACGTTGTGACCGCCGTCTTGATCATCCCCTGGTTTTGAATCCGCTTGAAATTCGTGACCTGGATTTCATGTGCCAAGAGTGTCAGAAGGAGATCTCAGTTGAGCGGCGTAGTTTAGCCCGTCAGCCGGCTCGCCAGCCAGTTGCTTGCACCCAATGTGGAGCAGATATCAGCCAATTAGCGTATGCTGATGGACGAGTCGAAGACTTGCTGGGCGTAGTAACCTACCTCTGTCCAGCTTGCGCTGAGAAACTATCTCCCAAAGGCCGCCAGGCGATTGGCGAGTATTGGATCTTGAAAGAACTCGGCCGCGGCGGTATGGGTGTGGTCTACCGCGCCTGGCATTCCACCAGCGGGCGGGTTGTGGCGTTAAAGCAAATCCTGCCCGCGGTAAAAATGGAACCCCTACAGCTCCAGCGTTTCCAGCGTGAGATGAGCATCCTGCAGGATTTGAAACATTCTCATTTGACGCGCATGATTGCCAGCGGCTCGGAATCCGGTGCGCCGTATTTCGTGCTTGAATTGGTCTCCGGGGGGAATCTCGATCAATTTATCTCGCCCCATGGCCAACCGCTGCTGTCGCCACTCCAAACCTGCCAGGTAATTGCTGATGCATTACTGGGTCTCGACTATCTCCACCAGCACGGGTATGTTCACCGTGATATCAAGCCGGAAAATATCTTGTTCCAGCGCCAGGATGGCAGCTTGCTGCCCAAGCTGGTTGATTTTGGGCTGGCGCGTAGTTTCGAGCAGCATGGCGGCACACTCTCTCGCACAGGCGATTGCGCCGGGACTTTGATGTATATGCCACCAGAACAGATCACACAGTTCAAGCGCTGCCAGCCTCCGGTTGACCTTTATGCCATGGGCGTGACACTTTATTACCTGTTGACCGGTTATTACTCCCTGGATTTTCCCTCGCTCCGCGAAATCCAGCAGCGCGGGGCGAAATTCCGCCTGAAGAAAGACCCGGTCCGGATGATTCTGGACGATCCGCCGACGCTGATTCACGAACGGCGGCCAGATTTACCCAGCGCGATCTGTGCAGTAGTCGACCGGGCGGTTAAGAAGAAAGCCGCTGACCGGTATCCTTCGGCAATGAGTTTCCGTCAAGCCTTGCTGTCCGTTCCTGGGGTGGGCGACCGTCAGGTGAATATTTCCTGAGAACTACCGGTTGGAGCTGTATCAGGAGGTGCAGGTTTGTTTCAGACCTCCGGCCTGGTGATCCATTCTGCGGGGTTGACCGATCCGGGTCGCATCCGTGCGATCAACCAGGATGCATTCTGGATCGATCCACAGGGGGAGCTCTTTCTGCTTGCCGATGGTATGGGCGGCCATGCCGCGGGAGATGTTGCCAGCCAGCTTGCAGTTGAGTTATTTCGTCAGGCCTGGCGGTCTGCCAGGAGCACGAGGCTTGCCCCAGCGGAACTTTTGGAACAGGCAATCCTGGAAACCCAGGCTGGTTTGCGCGAACGCGGGCGTCGTGACCCCCAATTGCACCGGATGGGTACCACTTTTCTCGCAGCTTATCGACCCACCTCGTCTGTATTGTGGCTTATCCATGTCGGCGACAGCCGGGCATATCGGCTGCGCAAAAACCGCTTGCGCCAGCTTACTGAAGATCATACCGTTTACAACCAGGTGCGGAAATCTCGCCATGTCGCAGGTGAGATCATCGACCCCTCCCTGATGCACCAGCTTAGCCAATCGCTGGGCAGCTCCGAGTTCATCGCCCCGCAAATCGTCTCCTTGAAACTTGAGCCGACAGATCGTTACCTCTTATGTACGGATGGCCTGCCCGATATGCTCACGGAGGTCGATATCGCTGATCTTCTAGGGGCTTCCGGCCAACCTGAGCAAATCTGTCACTCGTTGATCGATGCAGCCAACCAGCGCGGCGGAAAAGACAATATAACCGTGATCGTGCTTGATTACCGGGGCTGAGGTGCTTGTTTTCCAGGAGAACTCCGATGGATTGGATTGATCCGATCTCCGGCCCAGATCAGGTTGACCTGATGCGCATTAACCATGATGTTGCCGGATTGATGCAAATCTTAACTAGTTCTGAAGAGACGGGCCAGCGAATAAAGGCTGCCATTGGGCTTGGGCTGCTTGGCGATAAAAAAGCTAATCTAGAGCTCCGCCGGGCATTAGATGATGCGGACAATCGGGTTAAATGGCACGCGGCCTGCGCCTTGGTACGCCTGGGAGACTTCCAGGTCATGCTCCAGTTTATGGGCGAGTTGCGCCCTCCCTTCATGCCGATGGTTCAAATGCTCTCCTTTGACCCCTGGGAGTGGATCCGGCCTCTGGGAAAGGCTGCTGTCGACGAAGTCTTGGTCGAGCTTAAGCACCCATTGAGTTACAAATTCCTGCAAATGGGCGCCGACCTGGTACTGCTTTACCAGGACCATCGTTTAGTGCCTGTCCTGTGGGAGTTGTTGCGCCACGAAGATTATCGTATCCGCGCAGTGGCGGCTGAT
>JAYRWF010000176.1:0-3313 GCA_041918195.1 Anaerolineales bacterium | reverse complement strand
CCCACCCCCACCCTCACCCTCACCCCTACCCTGACCGCGACGCCCACGCTGACACCGGTCCCGCCAACTGCCACGCTGACCCCCACAGCCACCTTAACCCCGACCCTAACCCCCACCCCGACGCTCACTCCCACCCCGACCCCGGCTTTCGCGTTGGTCCAGGCCGGGCTCGAAGCTGGCGGAGCCAGGATCCGGGTCGAGCCGAATGGAGAGACGATTGGCTTGCTGGCCAACGGGGCGCGCGTCCAGGTCCTGCCGGAACGGCAGGAAGTTGAGGGCGAAACCTGGGCGCTGGTTCTAACGGAAGATGGGTTGAAAGGCTGGATGCTGCTGGCGCTCTTAACGCCTGCCCCCTGAAAGCCAGCTCACCTGCTTACCAACTGGTCGGGGCGAAATGCGCCGGGCAACAGGCTGGCGACATCCGTCTCGAGCGTAATCTCCCCGCCTTCATTGGCAATAATTACCTGCAAATCCAGGCCAAACTCCGAAAGCACCTGCCGGCAAGCGCCGCAGGGCGAGCCGCCATTCGAGGTGACCACCGCGATCGCCTGGAAAGAGCGCTCGCCTTCGGCAACCGCGCTGAAAACCGCCACTCGCTCGGCGCATATACCGGTCGGGTAGGCAGCATTTTCGACATTTACGCCGCTATAGATCCGCCCTGAATCGGCCAGCAGCGCCGCCCCTACCCGGTAATTAGAGTAAGGAGCATACGCCCATTGGCGAGCCTGGATCGCGCGTAGGATCAGGTCGTGGCGAATTTCATCCGTCAGCATGATTGTTTACCTCTTTGACTTTCTCTTCAGCAGGAGCCCAACGCGCCCGGACCTTTCGAATCCGGCGAGCGCTGACCTGCTCCACCACCAGGCGCAGGTCGCCAATCGTGACCATCTCGCCAACCTCCGGTACGTGCCCAAGCTGGCTATAAATATACCCCCCCAGGGTATCCGCCTCGTCCTTCGGCAAGCGGCTGCCCATTGTTTCATTAAAGTCATCCAAGTCTATCCTACCCAGGAAGATCGTATCGCCGTTCTTCATCACCTGGTAAGGCAGCTCCTCAGCCTGGTCATATTCATCCCGGATTTCTCCCAGGATTTCTTCGATAATATCCTCCAGCGTCACCAACCCAGCGATCCCGCCATATTCATCGACCACAATTGCCATGTGGATTCGCTGGCTCTGCATTTCTTTCAGGAGATCATTAACCTTCTTGGCTTCTGGGATGTAATAGGCCGGGCGCAGCAGGCTGCGCAGCGAATCGAGCTGCTTGCCTTCCCGCCAGACCTGCAGCAGGTCCTTGGCGTAAAGCAGGCCGAGGGTATTATCAATGGTTTCTTCATAGACAGGGACGCGCGAGTGACCGGTGCGCAGGAAGGTATCAATGGCTTCTTCCAGCGGCGTGGTCACATCCAGGGCAAGCATGTCGATCCGCGGCGCCATGATCTCGCGCGCCAGGGTATCTCCCAGCTCCATGATCGAATAGATCATTTGGCGCTCGCCCTGCTCAAAGACTCCCTCTTCCTGGCCCGCATCGACCAGGGTTTTCAGCTCGTCTTCGGTAACCGTGCCGGTGGGATCCTCGCTAACTGCCATATCTTTCGATAGCGTCAACGGCAGGGCAGTGAACGGCGAGGCCAACACCACCACGCTGCGGATCAAGCGGCTGAAGCGCACAAAACTGCGTTCTGGATTATGAGAGGCGGACGAGGCCACGCCGTGTTCCATCGAAAATAACACCAGCGCCGCCGCCAACAAGAACAACAACTCCACCCACCAGGCCGGCAAGGGATTCTGGCGGGCCAGCAGGTACAGGACCCAGCCAGCCAGGAGAAAACGCATCAGTACCAGCACCAGGTTCAGGCTGGCCAGGGCGCGCGGGTAGATCTGATACAGGCTGAGCGCACGGTTGATCCGATCGCCCAGCTCCTCGCGCAGCCCGACCAGGCGAGCATACGAGCTTTCCAGGAGCGCCGACCTGGCGGCTGAGACAGCCAGGTCGAGGACCAAAGCCAGAGCTAGAATCAGGAATAAAATTACTTCTTCAATCATTCTTTTTTAGCTTTCGGATGGCCCGGGCTGGCACCCCAACCACCAGGGTATCGGGAGGAACATTTTTGGTCACCACCGCGCCAGCCCCCGTGCGCGATCCCGGACCGAGCGTCACCGGCGCCACCAGCATGGTGTCACTGCCGATGAACACGCCGGCGCCAATTTCGGTTGGGTTTTTCTTTTCGCCGTCAAAATTGCAGGTAATCGTCCCAGCGCCGATATTAACCTCTTCGCCGATCGTGGCGTCGCCAATGTAAGAGAAATGCCCCATCTTGACGCCCGGCCCCAGGTACGAGTTCTTGACCTCACCAAAATTGCCCAGGTGAACGCCATTCGCCAGGTGCGCCCCCTTGCGCAAGTGCGTGTACGGCCCGACGCTGACATCCGATTCCAGAGTGGCGCATTCAAGCGTCGATTGCAACACCTGGCAGCGGTCGCCGACAGTCGAATTGCGAATCAGGCTATTGGGCCCCAGGCAACATCCTTCACCAACCCGGCTGCTGCCCTGCAGGTAGGTATTCGGCCAGATCACGCTATCCTGGCCAATCTCCACCCCGGGCTCGATATAGGTGCTCGCCGGGTCAACCAGGGTGACGCCAGCCAGCATCCAGCGTTGGTTGATCCAGGCCCGCAGCAGCGCTTCGGCCTCCGCCAGGTGGACGCGCGTGTTAATCCCAATCGCCTGGCTGGCGTCTTCCAGCAAGATCGCCTTGACCTGGCGACCTTCCTTCACGGCAATCTCGACCAGGTCGGTCAGGTAGTACTCGCCTTTCGGGGAGATCGGGATGCGCGGCAGGGACTGCCAGAGCCACTCAGCGTTGAAACAATAAGCGCTGGCATTCAGCTCATGAATGCGCTTCTGGGCTTCGCTGGCCTGGGCTTCTTCAACAATCGCCAGCACCCGGCCATCCTCGGCGCGCACAATTCGACCAAAGCCGCGTGGATCATCAGCCTGCAAGGTGAGCATGGTCAGCGGCCCACTGTTATCAGATTGGACCTGGATCAACTGCTGCAGGGTCTCAGCCTGGAGCAGTGGCATGTCGGCATTGGTCACCAATACCTGGTCCGTCTTTCCCTGTAAACGCGCCTGGGCTTGCTGTAAGGCGTGTCCGGTGCCGAGTTGCGGCGCTTGCAGGACAAACTCAGCCTGGTCGCCAACCGCCTGCTGGATCTGCTCAGCTTCATGCCCAATCACTGCCACCGGGCGGCGTCCGGTTACTGCCTGGAGTGTTTCCAGGCTGTAAAATATCATCGCCCGGCCCAGGAT
>JAYRWF010000175.1:0-5655 GCA_041918195.1 Anaerolineales bacterium | reverse complement strand
GAAGACACGCTCGACCAGCCCAACCTGGCTAGAACGGCTGGAGCTACAGCCGCCAGAAGAACCGCTTTACCCGGCTGAAGAGCTCTATGGCATCCTGCCACGTTCATTTCGGGAAAGCTATGATGTCCGGGAGGTTATCGCCCGCCTGGTGGATGGCAGCCAATTACGTGAATTCAAAGCTCGCTATGGCACCAGCCTGGTCTGCGCCTTTGCCCGCCTGCACGGCTATCCAGTCGGCATCCTGGCGAATAACGGGGTGCTGTTCAGTGAAAGCGCCTTGAAAGGCGCACATTTTATCGAGCTCTGCGAACAACGCGGCATACCGCTGCTGTTCCTACAAAATATCACCGGCTTCATGGTAGGCAAGGAATATGAGGCGGGTGGAATTGCCAAGGATGGCGCCAAGCTGGTGCACGCAGTATCCGCCGCCTCGGTACCCAAACTAACGCTCATCATCGGCGGCTCATTCGGGGCAGGGAATTACGGTATGGCGGGGCGAGCCTTCAATCCTCGCTTTTTGTGGATGTGGCCCAATGCCCGGATCAGCGTGATGGGCGGCGAACAAGCAGCCAATGTCCTGCTGACCATCAAGCAAGACAGTCTGATCCGGGCTGGGCAGGCTGTCTTTGGCAGGGAAGAAGCGGAAAAATTCAAGCGGCCAATCCTTGAAAAATATGAACACGAAGGCAGCCCATATTATTCAACCGCCCGGCTGTGGGATGACGGCGTGCTCGACCCGCTCGAGACACGCCAGGTGCTGGCCCTGGCGCTTTCAGTAGTGCTGAACGCCCCTCGCCAGGCTGGCAATTTCGGTGTTTTCCGGATGTGAACCCATGGAAATCTTGATCATCGGTGGAACTCGTTTTCTCGGAAAAGCCCTGGTAGAAGCAGCCCTGGTGCGCGGCCACCAGGTGAGCCTGTTTAACCGCGGTCAAACCAACCCAGGCTGGTTTCCGGAGGTCGAAAAGTTACACGGCGATCGCAACCAGGACCTGAGCGCCTTAAATGGCCGGTCTTGGCAGGCGGTGATCGATACTTGCGCCTATTTTCCTCGCCAGGTGCAGTCCTTACTCGAGGTATTGGACGGCCGGATCAAACACTATACCTTCATTTCATCCATCTCAGTTTATGCAGATTTCAGCCAACCGGGGCTGGACGAGAAATCGCCCCTGGCAACCATCCCAGATCCAGCGATCGAAGAGATCACCAATGAAACCTACGGTGCTCTCAAGGCGCTGTGTGAGCAGGCTGCTGAAAGCCGCCTGCCGGGTCAGAGCCTGGTGCTACGACCGGGCTTAATTGTCGGCCCATTCGATCCAAGCGACCGGTTCACTTACTGGCCGGTGCGGGTGGCGCGTGGCGGTGAGGTGCTGGCGCCGTTCCCCGATTGGAACACCCAGGTCATCGATGTGCGCGACCTGGCTGAATGGAATATCCGCCTGGTAGAACAAGGCGTGGTGGGAATCCTGAATGCCACTGGCCCAGCAGAGCCGCTGAGCTTCCGTTCGCTGCTGGAAACCTGCCGGCAAGTCAGCCGTAGCCAGGCCAGCTTTACCTGGGTTGAGCCGGAATTCCTGCTCAATAACGGCGCAGCCCCGTGGAGTGAACTCCCTCTCTGGCTGCCGGGGGAAGAAAACGCCGGAGCAGACCAGGTGAGCATCCAACGTGCCCTGGAGCAGGGACTGGTTTTCCGGCCGATCGAAACGACGGTTCGCGACACCCTGGCCTGGGAAAGCACCCGACCTGCCGACCACCCCTGGAGGGCCGGGCTATCAGCAGAAAAAGAAGCCGAGTTGCTGCAAGCATGGCGCAATTTGACAAAATCCTGATTGCTAATCGCGGCGAGATTGCCGTCCGCCTGATCCGCTCTTGCCGGGAGTTAGGGGTGAAGACGGTAGCGGTTTACTCCGAGGCCGACCGGGCCAGCTACCACGTCCGCCTGGCTGACGAGGCGATCGAAATTGGACCAGCGCCTGCGCTAGAATCTTATCTATGCGCAAAACGCATTTTAGAAGCTGCCAACTACAGCGGGGCCCAGGCAATTCATCCGGGCTACGGCTTTCTATCCGAAAACGCGACCTTCGCCCGCCAGGTTGAAGAGGCCGGCCTGGTGTTTATCGGACCCCCGCCAGAAGCGATCTTCGCCATGGGCGACAAAGCTGAGGCGCGCCAACGGATGATCGCGGCGGGCATCCCGGTCGTGCCAGGCCGCCAGAACCTGGAGGGGGTACAAGCATTTGTACAGGCGGCTGAGGAAATCGGCTATCCAGTAATGATTAAGGCTGCAACCGGTGGGGGTGGAAAGGGAATGCGGATCGTCCTGCAGCCAGGAGAGCTGCTCGAAGCGGCAGCCGCGGCCCGGCGCGAGTCGCGGCATGCGTTTGGAGATGACCGCTTAATCCTGGAAGCCTATATCCCCCAGGCGCGCCACATCGAATTTCAGGTGTTGGCCGACCAGTATGGCAACATCGTGCATTTGTTCGAGCGCGAATGTTCCGTTCAACGCCGCCATCAAAAGATCATCGAAGAAACACCTTCCCCTATTCTCTCTCCAGCATTACGCGCCGAGATGGGAGCAGCGGCAATCAAGGCCGCCCAATCTGTCGGCTATACGAATGCCGGGACGGTCGAGTTTATTTACGATCCCCACTGGCAAACTACAGGCCGGCAAGCCTATTATTTCCTTGAAATGAACACCCGCCTACAGGTCGAGCATCCGGTTACCGAGCTGGTCGCTGGCCTCGACCTGGCCCATTGGCAAATCCGGATCGCAGCCGGGGAGCGCCTGCCCTTCCAACAATCCGACCTGACCCAACGCGGCCACGCCATCGAATGCCGGATCTATGCTGAAGATCCTGAACACAATTTCTTGCCCTCGAGTGGGAAAATTCACCACCTGGTGGAACCAGAAGGGCCTGGGGTACGATTCGATGCCGGCTACATCAGCGGCGATAGTGTTTTAATCCATTACGACCCTCTGATCGCCAAGCTGATCGTCCAGGCTGCCGACCGGCCCACTGCGCTCAGGCGAATGACGGCTGCCTTGCAGGAAACTATTGTCCTGGGCCCAACGACCAACCTACAATTCCTGGTCCAACTTATCCAGGAGCCCGATTTCATCAAAGGAGAGGTGCACAACGCCTGGGTTGAAGAGCACTTTGATAGCTGGCAGGCGCCGCATTGCCATCCACCAGGCGAGGCCTTAGCCGCGGCTGCCCTGATCCAGGCGCGCCGTAAACCTCAACTCAGCCCAGGCCAGGTCCAGGGGAAGCTCGATCCTTACAGCCCGTGGGAATCGAGCGGGCATTTCCGGATCGGTATGGCCGGTTCTGAAAAGCGGAGATCCAACCCATGATCCAGCGCTTTCAATACCAGGATGTGGTTTACGAGGTGGAGCTCGAACAGCAGGGTGAGCGCTTCCGGATGAAACTGGGCGACGAGCAGATGGAATTCAGCCTCCTGGATGAACAACCCGGTACATTTACATTCAACTGGGCGGGCCGATTGGTCCGGCTGGCCTGGGCGGTCGAGGGCGACCAGACCTGGCTGTTCCTGAACGGTTGTACCTATGTCCTGCGGAAACCCGATCCAGCCAGCCGCCGTCGCTCAAGCACATTGAACACCCAAGGCCAGGTTTTTGCGCCGATGCCGGCTCAGGTACGGTCGGTAGACGTGATTGCTGGCGATCCGGTCGCTGCAGGCCAGCCGCTCTTGCTGCTTGAAGCTATGAAAATGGAGATCCGGATCAGCGCCCCAATCGCCGGCTGGATCAATGAGCTCTGCGTCCAGGTTGGCCAAACGGTCAGCCGTGATGAACTGCTGTTGGTGATCGGACCCCAGCCAGAATAGCGCCAGTGCGTGAGGAGGAAGGAATGCCTGGAAAATACTTTGAGGATTTGGTGATCGGAGATCGCATCCGCCATTCCACAGGCCGGACGGTTACCGAGACGGACAACCTGCTTTTCTCTGCCCTGACGATGAACACCCAACCGTTGCACATCAACGCAGATTTTGCTGCCCGGACGGAATTTGGCCAGCGGATTGTCAACGGGCTGTTTACCCTGGCGCTGGTGATCGGCCTGTCCGTGTCTGAACTCACTGAAGGCACCATCGTCGCGAATCTCAGTTATGCCTCAATCTCCCACCCAAACCCAGTCTTTCACGGTGATACGATCTACGTGGAGAGCGAGGTGCTTGAGAAACGAGTTTCTCGCTCGCGGCCGGATTGCGGTGTGGTCCGGATCAAACATTGGGGGATCAAGCAAGATGGCCAGATCGTGGTCGAAGTCGAGCGAAGCGTCTTGTTCCTTTGCCGCCCCGGATAAAGTCCATTCTGCAAAATATCTTTGAGACTGGTGTGCCAGGCAATTAATCTTAGAGTACAATAAAAGCAGGAGGATCCGATGCGCTCACGCCGTGCTTTGTTGTACATCCCTGGAGATGACCGCTATAAAATCAACAAAGCGGGAGGCTTGCAGGCCGATACGGTTTGCATGGACATGGAAGATGGTGTGGCCGCCAACCGAAAAATCGCCGCCCGACAGACGATTGTGGAAGCACTCACCACAGTTGACTTTGGACGATCGGAACGCCTGGTCCGGATCAATCCAGTCGGATCTGGGTTGGAGGGGGATGACCTGGCAACAGTGTTACCGGCTCATCCCGAAGGGGTGGTCATCCCAAAGGTTGAGCAAGCCAGCCAGATCCAATGGGTCAGTAAACAGCTTACTGCCGCTGAAAGCCAGTTTGGTTGGCCAACCGGTGGTATCGCGCTGCTGGTGGTTGTCGAAACAGCATTGGGAATCTTGAACCTGCGCGAAATTGCTACCGCCGATCCACGCCTGGAGGGGATGATTTTCGGCTCTGAGGATCTGGCTGGGGATATCGGCGCAATCCGGACCCCTCAAGCATGGGAAGTTTTCTACGCCCGCAGCGCCCTGGTGACGCATGCAGCAGCCTTCGGCTTGCAGGCGATCGACATGGTATTCATCAATTTCAAAGATCCCGAAGGGCTGCACCAGGAAGCTCTGCAAGGCGCTCAACTCGGCTTTGCGGGAAAGCAAATAATTCACCCCAATCAGATTCAGATCGTACAGGAAGCCTTCACCCCAACCCGAGAGGCGATTGCCTACGCCCAAACTGTGGTCAACGCGTTTCATGAGCACCAGCAGGCCGGCGCAGGCGCTTTTGCCCTGGACGGGAAAATGATTGACCTGCCAATCGTGAAATCCGCCGAACGCGTCTTGCAGCGCGCTCGTGCGGCTGGATTGGTGGTTTAAGATACGAATCAGGCTTTAGAAAGATTTTGGAGAACGGCGCAATCCTTGCACCAAAATAATAATGAAGCGATTGCTCTTTTTACTGGCCAGCCTGTTTTTTTTATTCATCTTCGGATGGTTAACCCAGCGCGCACTCTCCAACGCCGAGATAGCAGCCGCCGGAGCTATCAGGAAACAAGTAGATCTTAATAAACCAATCCATGGCTGGGTAGTCGCCCGGGACCTGGGGGTTGGCGATGTCCCCGGGTTGAGCACCCCTCGCCAACGGGTGCGCTTGACCCACAACTCGGGGTGGGTGGTGGATACCTATTGTCTGCGACCGGAGCTGCCGGTCGCTGTGATTGGAACGCTGTGCGAGCGAACCGGCGAGGACACT